>JAZQZM010000090.1:0-4438 GCA_045634085.1 Bacteroidaceae bacterium | reverse complement strand
CTTTGCTGCCTTTTGTTACTGACATGATGAAATAATAGGAGGAATAATTATGGAGCTTATATTGAAAGAAGATGTAATCAACTTGGGTTACAAAGACGATATCGTTAAGGTTAAGGACGGTTATGGCCGTAATTATTTGATTCCAACAGGTAAGGCTGTCATCGCGACAGAGTCTGCAAAGAAAGTACTCGCTGAGAACTTGAAGCAGCGTGCTCACAAGCTCGCTAAGATCAAGGCAGATGCTGAGGAACTTGCTAAGAAGTTGGAGGTTGTATCTTTGACTATTGCTGCTAAGGTTAGCGAGGCTGGTGCTATTTACGGTTCAGTAGGCGCTGCTCAGGTTGCAGAGGAGCTTGCAAAGCTTGGTTTTGAGATTGATCGTAAGATCATCGTAGCCGAGGCTGCTAAGGAGGTAGGTTCTTACACTGCTACAATCAAATTGCACAAGGAGGTTTCTGTAAAGGTACCTTTCGCAGTTGTAGCTGAGGCTGAGTAATACTTAGTTGACAGGTATATGAAAAGCGACGCATCTTGCGTCGCTTTTTTTTTGTGCTGTGTAAAAATGTTGTGCAATCTGTTGCTTAATAAAAAATAGTTGTATATTTGCATCGGAAAATGGTGTAACCGCAGTTTTGCTGTTGCGGTTAGTAAAAGGGAATCCGGTCAGAATCCGGAGCTATACCCGTAGCTGTATGTTCCATAAAGAGTCAAGCAATCAATAGCCACTGCCCTGTGGGTGGGAAGGCGCTTGAACGGAACGAGCCAGAAAACCTGCCTTTTTCTGTTATGTTATACGAACCCCGGGTAAGGGTTTTTATATGTGTTTTATGTTACAGAAAATTTTTATTGCAATTCTGTGCACGTTGTGTGCATTGCTTTTTCCGTTTACGGCACTCTGTGCTCAGGAGGCGGACTCTTTGAAGTATGTGCTTGATGAGTTTGTCGTGGTAGATGCCGACAGTGAATCAACCGCTGTAACGGGCGAAGTGTCGCATAATGTCAATGCTGCCGATATCATGAGGTATGGAATGCAGAATCTTGCCGATGCGGTAAGGCGTATGCCGGGCGTGAGTCTTCAGGATTATGGCGGTGTCGGAGGTCTTAAGACGGTTTCGGTTCGTGGATTAGGTGCCAAGCATACGGCTGTAAGCTATGATGGAGTTGTGGTCTCGGATGCGCAGAGTGGAATGGTGGATTTGGGGCGTTTTCTGCTCGAAAATGTTTCTGAGGTTCTGCTTGAGGTCGGTGGCGGCGAGACCGGTATGTTGCGCACAGCGCGCGAGTATGCATCGTCTAACCTGCTTTCGTTGCGTAGCGCATCTTCCGGTTTGGGAGTTTATTCTCGAATCCAGGTTCAAGGCGCTTCGTTCGGGTTTGCCAGTTTGTCGGCAAGCGGCGGTTATAATAATGATGAGGGTTTGGAGGCGTCATTGTCTGCCAATTATCTGCGCAGTGACGGCGCGTATCCGTTTGTGCTTGTGAATGGGAGTACCACTTCGCGCGAAAAGCGTCGTGACAGCGACGTTGAGTCTCTGATGTTGGAAGGTAATCTGTATGCACGCCCGTTTGGCGGTTTCTTGTCTGCTAAACTCCACTATTACGGCTCGGAACGTGGTTTGCCCGGGGCGGTTAATCTGTATAACAAGGAAAACCGTGAAAGGCTTTGGAATCGCAATGCTTTTGCTCAGGCTGCTTATGTGCGTCGCTTGCTTGGTAATACAGATATGCGTGTAGTCTTGAAGTATGACCATAATTATACCCGTTACAGGGAACTTAGTGCAAACTATGCCAGTGGTGAGCAGGTAGACAGGAATCTCCAGGACGAGTATTACATGTCGCTTGTGCTCGGTAGTGTTGGTGTGTGGTCTTGTTCGGTCGCCTCTGATATTTCGTACGCAACGCTTGAGAATAATTTCAAAGACAGCAAAGAACCTTGTCGCATCACATCGCAGACTGTGCTTGCTGCAAAGTATCAGCCTTCGGACCTCTTCTCTTTTTCGGCTTCGTTACTTGCTGCATATATCCGTGATGAGGTCAAGGCTGGTTCTGCCCCAGTACCGTATATCCGGTTGTCGCCGGCGTTGTCTGTGGTGTATGCTCTGCATCCTTCTTTCTATCTGAGGGCTTCATATAAGGATGCATACCGTGTTCCCACTTTTGCCGATCTTTATTATCTGCGCTTGGGCAATGTCGGTCTTAAACCCGAAAGAGCATCTCAGTTTAATGTCGGCGCGGCATGGGAAAATGGTTCATCCGTGGCCCGGGCGGGTGTTTCGGCCGATGTGTATTATAATAAGGTGCGCGATAAGATTGTTGCTCTGCCTACCATGTATATATGGCGTATGATAAATTTCGGCAGGGCCGATATCTGGGGGCTTGATGTCGCGGCATTTGCCGAGGTGAATCTCTCGCATAACTTCTCTCTGAAAGCCGATGCAAATTATTCATTCCAGTATGCAGTGGATGTGACAGACCGTTCTGCAAAGAACTACCGGCATCAGTTGCCGTATACCCCGCGGCATTCGGGGAACTGTTCTTTGACTTTACAGAATCCTTTTGTGAATGTATCATATATGCTTACTGTTGTGGGTGAACGATACATGTTGCCGCAGAACAATGCGGCAAATAGGATGCGCGGATATGCCGAACACTCCTTTTCACTAAACCGCCGCTTTAGTTTCGATGGTTTTGGCTTGCTATTGCAGGCGCAGCTGCTTAATGTCGGAAACGAGCACTACGAGGTGATACGTAACTATCCCATGCCTGGTTTCTCGTGGAGGACTTCTGTCCGTTTTGAATTTTAACTTAAATAAATTGTACAATGAAAACTTGTGTAAAATCAATTGTCTTGCTTGCAGTGCTATTCTCGTTTGCAGCGTGTTCCGAGAGTGAAGATGTTCCAACTGTTCCTGAGCAGGTGTCCGGTGATGTATATTATGTCCTGAACTCGGGTGACTGGAAAAGTAATAACTCGTCTCTGACAATGTTTGATGCCTCTACGGGTGCGGTTGTTCAGGGATATTTTGAGCAGGTGAATGCTCGTAAGCTTGGAAACACAGCAAACGACATGGTTATTTATGGTTCCAAGATGTATATTGCTGTTTCGGGAGAGGGTACAATAGAGGTTACTGATCTTAATGCAAAATCCTTGAATCAGATTGAGTGCGGTGCGCAGCCACGTTATCTTGCAGCTCATAATGGCAAGGTGTATGTAACGTATTATGACGGTCATGTGGCGCGCATTGATACAGTCTCTATGCAGGTTGATGCAATGGTAGAAGTCGGTCGCAATCCTGAGCAGTTGGCGGTCTGTGCCGGAAAACTCTTTGTGGCACATTCAGGCGGAATGGACTATAATACTGAACTTGGATATGACAATACGGTTTCGGTGGTTGATCTTGACGCTTTTGACGAGATTGCAAAGATTGAGGTCGCTTGTAATCCGGCGGTTGTCGTTGTGGCAGGTGATAACCTCTATGTCGCTTCTTATGGAAACTACTATGATGTTCCAAGTACTCTGCAACAAATTTCGGCCGATGGTGTGGTTTCGGTAGTAGAGGAGTGCTCCAATATGACCGAACTTTGCTACAATGCGGGTCGCCTCTATGGTTTCTTCTCGGAGTATGATGCCAACTGGAATGCTACAACAACCTATCTTTCTTATGGCGTTGCCGACAAGTCGGTCGATTCGCCTTGGATAAAAGAGTCTTTTTTGCCTGTGCCTTACAAAGTATGTGCAGTGGGCAAGTATGTATGTGTGACCTCTTCCGATTATATCAACGACGGTGATGCCTATTTTTATGATACCGACGGAATGCTTGTCTCTAAGATTGCTGCGGGGCTCAATCCTGTAAAAGTTGTGTCTTTGAAGTGATGCATTATAATAATATATAATATGTGAAAACAGAGTCGGTCTTGAAGTCTGGCTCTGTTTTTTATTTCTGTTGAAATTTTATGATAAATGATAAAATTTCGATTTTCTGTGATATTTTTTGTCGATTTATTTTTGATTTATTCAAATAATCTATACTTTAGCTGGGCAATGATGAGGCGAACGCTGGCAATTTCTTTTGAAAAAATCCGTAGTTCGGTATTTTTAAAAAAGAATTTCAGTTTGATAGGGCTGGCGAATTTGAGATTTTTGATTGAGATTTATGACAATTGCGCGTTTTTTTGCTGCATAATTGATTTTTTCTCGATTTTTTTCAAAAAAAACTTGCGATTTGTTTGCTGGTTCAAAAAATAGCCTTACCTTTGCACTCGCTTTCGGGAAGCAACGCGGTTGCGACTCAGAAACGCAAGATGATCCTTGACAACATTCCATACAGACAAGCAGTACAACGTGTCGGTCATTTTATTATTTTTTTAGAATGACAGATATTAAGTTAAGTAAGGAACGAAAAACGAACCGTCAAATAAATTTGATATACTTTTAATT
>JAZQZM010000089.1:0-3745 GCA_045634085.1 Bacteroidaceae bacterium | reverse complement strand
CCGGTTTCATATAATCTGTCACCACTCAGTCTTTTTTATAAATATACCGAAGGTACTCTAAAACGCCATCTTATACGCCTGCAGAAATATATCGAAGAGCACCCGGGCTTTGATGAAAGGGCTGCATATTTTTACAGGACCAATATAAAGGCAGAGCAATTGGATGCAATGTGGAGTATGCTCAGGAGACGCAAACTGGAAGAAGCTCCCGAAGACTTGATTATGCTTGTAAAAGAACTGTCAACCGATATTCCTAACCCGCTTACATTGGGAAGGTACACTATATATATGTTAAAGAGTTATGTGAGTTATTGCGATGACAACGGCTTGGGAATACGGATCAATTGGCCCGATAAAGCTGCATTGCTTGAACAGGATCGGTTGGGTGTCATCAACCTGAGCAGAAAAGAGAAAAGAACTTTAGATGAGTACGAATACCTTACAAATCTGAAACTGGCTTTGGCGATGGATAAAGTCGGCGATACCATAAGCGCGAAGAAAAGAGTGGAAAGGCTTGAGTCTGTGGACAAACGCTATACACAGATATGCGAAAAGTACAAGGTCGATACTCTGCCTTTGTGGAATAAGCAGAAGTGTATGTTGATTGGCGATATTATGAAGACTCGTCGCGTCGTTGAGGATTTGCACCTGCCTGCCGAGGATTGCAAATATGCAATTTCTTTGCTTACATATAATCAGCTTGCATCGGAAGAGAAGTCTGTAAATGATACCATAATATCGGCAGCAATGGAGGGGCTTGAAAATTTCGCTCCTGCACAGGTGATTGTTGAACAGAACAATTATCTCCGTCGATTGGAAGCCGGAGAACTCGAAGTCAGGTATTTGCGTAATTATGCCGACCTTACTCCTGAGACACTTGTTGCCGATTCATTGCTTGCAACAATTCTTGAACCACATCGCGGAAAGGTGGTATATGCCGATTTCTGGGGCTCGTGGTGCGGTCCTTGCAGGGAACAGCTGAAACATATGCAAGCGGTCAAGGATGAACTTAAAGGCAAGGATGTCGTCTATCTCTATTTTGCGAACAATACCCCCGAAGATGTCCGCCAGGTGATTGTAAAGAAACTGGGGCTTTACGGTGATAATATATTCCATTATAATCTGCCTTACGAGCAGCAAGAGTCTATTGAGCGACTGTTGGGAGTCACAAGGTTCCCTACATTCATGCTCTTTGACAAGAACGGTAAGTTGGTCAGTTCCGATGCTCCGTTCCCACAGCATATTGATGCATTGATTAATGAAATAAATAAATGTTTGGAGTAACGGACGATTATGCAAAAATACAGATGAATAGGATTTTAAAATCACTTTTACTGCCGGCAGTGGCATTGCTTGCATCATGTGCTTCATTGAAGACAGGAACGGATTCGTTTATAAAGAATGAGTACGCCTTGGATAGTGTACACGTGAAGGGAACGGTAAATAAATCCCATGACACCGACCGTGGGGCGTATGTGGGCTATTTAAAGGATATGTGCGAGTATGACAAGATTTTCTTTGAGCCTGATGAGCAGGGTTATTTTTCATTCACAGTCCCTGTATATAATGCTACGCTGCTCGACCTGTATATTGGAGGACGCAAATTCAAGATGCTTGCCAACGGTGGCGATACACTACAGGTGGTGTGCGATGGTGCAAGCGTCACTTTCGATGGCGACAATGCTCCAATAAACAACGAACTTGCCCGTTACGAAACTTTCATCACCGAGTGGGAAGTGGAATCACGCGCTTTACGCCTTCACCCCATTCATGACACAATGGAGCCGCAGGAACATCTGCGTCGTTGCAGGGAGTTCTACAACGGTTCAGTGGATACGTTCGACAGTCTGCTCTGTGGAACTACTTCTCTGAAGAGACAAATATATCCCTTGATGCGCGGTTACATAACATCGCTTGCCCTTTACTATTCTACTCTTTACTGTTGTAACAATACTCCCGAACCACCTACAGCGGAGTATTTCGCTTTCATAGATGAGATGTGGAAAGCGAGCCTGCCACCGTACACTTTGTGGATAGACCGTTATGTGGATATTGACCAACACATGCAAGTTGAGAATCTTTATCCTTATATGCCTTGGACTCCCACTCCTTTATATTTGATTGCCGAGGAGTTGAGGTGCAGGGGGCTCATTGATGTTCCGGCCGAAAGAAGCCACTCCTTCAGGCGTGCCTGGACAGCCCGCGCCGGAGCACTCGCAAAGAAGAGCAACGGCGCTACCGAAGAGCAGGCCGAGACATTCCTCGCTCCATACCAAGAGGACTTAGCCTTTACCGATTCCATTGTCGAGGTTCACAAACTTGAATCCTTAGTGGAGCAACAGCCCGACAGCGTAATGAATCTTATGATGACGCTGAGTTTCCGTCTTAATTGTGAATTTACCGATGCGTATCCAATTCCAAAGAGCGAGAAGGATTTCATCAACGCATCCTACATAATGTATTACTTGGACAATACATCGGGGATGCCGTGCCCTGATGGGTGGAATGTTGTGAAAGAGAATATTGAGAACCGTTTCTTTATTGAACTGATAGAGAAGCGGATGGAACATTACAGACGTATATCCGAGGAGAAACTCGCAGTAAACATACCCGAAGTAGGCGAGATTTCCGAGACCGATTCGCTGTTGAATGCTATTCTTGCTCCGCATAAAGGCAAGGTAATATACATTGATGTATGGGGCACCTGGTGCGGAGCGTGCAAAGAAGAGATGAAACACGCCCCTGCAATAAAGGAGGCTCTGAAAGGCAAGGATGTGGTATTTCTCTATTTTGCCTACAGTTCCGATGAAGTATCGTGGAAGAATGTAATCAAAGAGAACAACATAACAGGCGACAATGTATATCACTACAACCTGCCAATGGAACAGCAGCAGCTGCTCAATGAATTATGGAATGTGACTGCATATCCCACATATATATTGTATGACAAGGAGGGCCGGCAGGTAACCACGGATGCCCAATCACCATCCTCAAGAGAAGGCTTGCTGCTGCATATAAACTCTTTGCTGAAGAAGTAATGTTCTTTTTCTTATAGTGTCAGTACAACAAACTTCTTTCTCAAGTGTTTGTATCTCAGTATTGCATAGTAAAAAGAACCTGAGTTCGATATAAACTGAACCAAATCGCAAAACTGCCCCAAGAGACCTTGATGCTTTAGAGAACCTTATGAAGACGTTGTGATATTACATATTGAGTTCAGAGCCCCTGCAACATTGCGTTGTAGGGGCTTCTTTTGCATTATACCGTCCTCTTCTGATATCGTCTGCCGATGCGTGATGTGCCGGCACTTGGTATGCCATTGATGATGACAGCACTACTTGGGCTTCCTGCTACGGCTTTTTTCGGTGCAAAGGTAGCAACAGGCGAGTGTTGCGGCTATCAAATTTATTTGAATAGACATTACCGAGCCGCCTTTTACTTTCGCGTAAGCAAAGTAAAACACTCTTAAGGATATTCACAAGGACAAAGGTGGTGAGAAGTTGGACGAAACGGAAGAGAACCTGCTCGAACACCGCACCGACGGAACAGATGCGTTTGATACGCTGTATATCGGAACAGAGAAGTTTCCTTATAGGGAGATATATCCTGTTTCTGCAAGTGGGGTTTTGTAAAACGTCTCACTCCTTACCTTTCTTCTTGGTAAATACAAGCTGCAAAGCGGTGTCTTTGATTGTCAATAGCTCTATGCCGTTTATTTGGGCGAGGCTTTCCCTCAATCGCCACG
>JAZQZM010000088.1:0-7774 GCA_045634085.1 Bacteroidaceae bacterium | reverse complement strand
AAGGAGGAGTTTGCTTTGGGTGTACAGGGTAACATGTGGACCGAGACAACAAACGACATTGACGAGGTTGAGTACCAGTTGTTGCCACGTATGTTTGCGCTTGCCGAGATTGGTTGGTTGCCGAACAACAAGAAGAACTGGGCATCGTTCTACCACCGTCTCCAGAGCCATGACGAGATTCTCGACTACCTCGACTACCAGTATGCAAAATACTTTATCGAGCCAACAGAGTACACAGCCGAGGAGGCAGCTGTAATTGAGGCCGAGGATATTCTTGAAAAGAGCATACGCGGTGGTGTGGGCTACCCAGCAGCCGAGGTTTACGACGCATTGCAGGCTGCACTCGACGGTGGCGAGGCAGCTGCTATTCAGCAGGCTATCGCAAACTACAAGAATGCAGCTATCACACAGCCTGTAGAGGGCAAGACCTATCAGATTGTTTCGGCTTGTACATACTTCCGTCAGCAGTACGAGGGTTCAACAATGTACCTGAAGAACAACGGTGTACGTTTCCACTACACCCCACAGACCGAGCCGGAGGAGTTCTGGCAATTTGGTGCAACCGAGGGTGGCTACAACATGAAGAACCTCTAGAACGGCAACGTGCTGGAGATGCCGGCATACAACCAGGCTGTCAAGATGGTTGAGAAGGGCGGTACAGCGGTAAGAATTGACAAGGCGACAGTTGCAACAGGTGACTTCACATACATCCCCGGTGTAGTTACAATCTCTGCTGTCAACGGCTACAGCGCAACTGTTACCGGCAGCGTAAAGCGTTTGAGTGCACAGATTTCTGGTGACGTATATGCGAAGGACGATGCAGCACTCTGCTACAACGGTACATGGAAGATTGTTGAGGTAAGCGACTTCACAGCACAGCTTGCAGGCCTTGTGAACAAATGCGAGCTCATAATTCTCACAGCTCAGCCGGGCAAGGTGGGCCAGCCGAGTGAGGAAGCTCTCACATACCTGCAAAACAGCGTAGTCACACCGGCATCACAGGCTGTTGCCGACGGTGGTGTGACCGAGGAGCAGTACAACGCATACGTTGCACTCTACCACCAGTTCCAGATGATGCCACGCACATCAATGGCCGATGCACTGGACCTTGGCGCATACTACTACATCCGTAACGGATATTTCACCGACAAGTATGCGGCAATGAACAGCAGCACAAAGAAGGTTGAGCCTAAAGCCAAAGGCACTACCGACATCTACCTGTGGAGCTTCACAAAGAACGTTGACGGTACAGTACGCATCTACAACAAGGCCAACGGCCAGGCTGCATACGTAAACAGCGCAGCCGATGACCAGACCGTCATGGTTGGCAAGGAGTACGACTGGACATTGGTCGAGACAACAACCGACCAGGGCAACAAGGGTATCGGTATTGTCAGCAGCAACGGTTCATCGGCTTGGTACATCAACCCCAGCGCATGGGGTTACGTACTCACCAAGCCTTACACATGGGGCGGCAGTGTATGGACATTGGAGAAGAGCAACGTCCAGGTAGAGACAAGCGTAATAGAGGTGAAAGGTGAAAACGGAGAGGTGAAAACTATTTATGATCTCGCCGGCAGAAAAGTTGATGCTCCAACAAAAGGTTTGTACATTATCAACGGAAAGAAGGTGGTTGTGAAATAAATCGTAAAAGTTTAGACAATGCTTGTAGCAACAGGTCACGCGTAGCGCTGGCGAAGATAGCGCCGCGTGGGTTGCGAACAACAAGCATTGTCAAAACGGAAAAGTGAAAACTGTTTACGACCTCGCCGGCAGAAAAGTTGATGCTCCAACAAAAGGTTTGTACATTATCAACGGCAAGAAGGTTGTTGTGAAATAAATCGTAAACAGTTCCGATAATGTGCCGCAATGTAGAGAACCCGGCAAAGGAAATCTACATCGTTGACGGCAAGAAAGTCTTCATCAAGTAAGCGACACGCAAAAGATGATACAATATATCCCCATCGGCAATGACCGATGGGGATATATCTTTTTATATAATATCCAGTCTATCCGTTCCTGCGTTCTACAAACGCCATTATTGCACCGACAGCATCGGATGGAGAATCGGTTATCGACAGTAACAGATTCTTGTAATACCCCCTGCTGCATAGTTCCTTGAGCATGGGATATACAGGGAATTTCTCATTCCAGAATTCACATCCAAGAAAGACCATCGGGCTTGCATATCCGCAAGTAAGATAGTGGTTCTGCGCAGCATCCTGAAAAATCTCCTGCATGGTACCTGCACTACCGGGCGAATATACCACACCGCCCTTTGCTATTGCAAGCAACCCGTCCTCGCGAATACTGTTGTCGAAATACTTTGCAATATGTGTAGCAAACGGAGTTGCAGGTTCATGGCCGTAGAACCACGTAGGGATACCTATGCTGCAACAACCACTCACACGTGGCATTTTCTCCATAAGTGCGAATGCCGATGCAAGCCAATCCTTATCCCTGTACGACGGAGCAGCTGCAAGCAGTTCCAGTGCAACGTCAAGGTCGGCATCGTGCCGCCCGGCAAGCCACACACCAAGGTGAGCAGCCTCCATTGCACCAGGGCCACCACCGGTCACCATAAGACAACCATTCTCGGCAAGATGCTTTGCTATCAGAACGACCTTGCGGTAGACATCATCGGTGCGCAAAAGTGAATGCCCGCCCATAACGGCAACCACCCTGCGTTCATCATACCCCGAGAGCATGTCATGCAGAGCATCACTTATCGAGTGGTCATGCAACGACCGCGCAAGAGTCTCGGCAATATCCACAGCCTGCTTGCCTTTATCAATGTAATGGTTGTATATGCGTGTATCATAACAGTGCCCGAACGTCATGGGATTACGGAAGTCATAACCCGCATACAGTTCTGCCGGAGAATAGAGCCTTGCCGGAAACGGATTGAAGGGAACTGGCAATTCAGGCAACACGCAACAGTCGGGAAAGAGTTCATTGCGCATGACATCGGGCATGGTACACCCGAAGAATATGCAATCCTTGAAACGGCACTGCACAGCATTGCGCCCAAATTCAATGTTCTGGAATGCATAGTGTTCAAGCACTGCGCCCGGCGCAATGAGAGCCTGCAACGCTTCATAAGTTTCTATTTCAATGTATCTGTTCATAGTAACGGATTATTGACATTCATGCGAATATATTAAAAAATAAGTGGATGACTCAAAAGTAAATGGGTTATCAACTTCATATTACGAGGTTGAATAAAAAGAGTTGTTTTTAGGCGTGCGAAGTCCGAAAAAGCGCAGTTTACTTAGCGTAAATGAGCATTTTGAGGGCGAGCACAACAACAAAAGAACCTTTTTAGTCGGCCTCTTGTTTTTCGTTATATACATGCAATTATAGTGAAACCTTATCAAGTATGCCATTCAGTGCGGCAATTGCAATGCCATAGTTGGTTATGGGAACACCATGTGCCTTTGCCTGACGTACACGCGACATCACCGTACGACGGTTGAACATACATGCGCCGCAATGTATAACCAAATTGTAGCCCGCAAGGTCATCGGGGAAATCATTGCCACCCACAATATCAATCTTCAAATTCTCTCCCAGTTTGCTACGCAGCAGACGCGGCAGTTTCACACGCCCTATGTCCTCGTTCTGCGGAATGTGGCTGCACGCCTCGGCAATAAGAATGCGCCCATCTGCAGGCAATGAAAAGAGAGCCTTTGCCCCCTCCACGAATGCATCAATATCGCCCTTATGGCGTGCCATGAGCACCGAAAACGACGTCAGCCTTGTACCGTCGGGAACAAACTTCTCAACAGCCGGGAACACCTGTGAATCGGTAATAACAAGCTGTGGAGGAGCAACAAGCGAACTCAGCAGTTTGGAAAGTTCCTCGGGAGCACAGCATAGCGGAATACAATGCTTGTCAAGGAGATTGCGCAACGTAAGCACCTGGGGCTGTATGAGACGTCCCTTGGGGGCAGATGCATCCTGTGGCATCACAAGCACCACAACATCACCCGGCCTTGCAAGCGAATGAGTAATATCATCAAGATTGTCATCCTGTCCATAGCACATTGCAATACGTTCAAGCAAAGCCTCACGACCTTCGCCTGTAACAGCAGAGAAAGGAATAACCTCGCAGCCAAGTACGCTACGCCATGCAGCAACGCATGCTTCACTACCCTCTTTATCACATTTCCCTGCAACAGCCACAAAAGGCAGTTCAAGTTCCTGAATACGCGCCAGCCACTCCTTTTCAAGAGAAGTATCAGCAACAGCAGCACCAAGCATAAGAATGGCAGCATCGGCGCGTGCAAGCACCTGACGCGCAGCATCCACACGCATTGTTCCAAGCCCGCCCTCATCATCAAAGCCGGCGGTATCGGCAATCACTGCTGCCCCGATGCCCGGCAGTTCAATATTCTTCCACACAGCATCGGTGGTGGTACCGGCCACATCGGAGACAATTGACACCGCCTGCCCAGCAATGCTGTTCACAAGCGAGGACTTACCGGCATTCCTACGGCCGAAGACTGCAATATGGTAACGGTTTGAACGTGGTGTTGTACTCATTGTTATATCGTTATATAAAAACAATAAACTGTTTGAAAAGTATTCAAGCAGTTTATTCTTACAAAGGAAATAAAAATATATGGATTTGCAAAGGCTGAATCCACATCATACCTTGAGGAACATCTTAGCGCGGTACATCAGTTTCAGTATCACAAACAGGATTATGCTGTTGCATGCAGTCAGCAGCACCGGGTACCAACCTCCAAGATACTGTTCCATACCGTAAAGCAGCGAGTCTGCAATGCAACGGAAGTTTATGAGTTCCCCAATGAGATAAGCAGTTATGGCATTGCATCCGAAAACGAGCAGCCATCCCCACCCTTTCGAATGTCCTTTGACATCAATCCACCAATAGAAGAGGGCAAGCAGCATATAGCACCAGCCGGCGCTGTAGAGTGTAAAGCTTGCGCTCCATATACGTTTTATAATCGGTTGTCCCATGCCGGCAAGTAGGCCTGCAGCGAGCAGCAACACACCGGCAAGCAACAGTTTCAGTGCTGTAGCCTTACGTTCGTTATTTCCGCTTTTGGTCAAATGGCCGGCAAAGCTGCCAAGAGCCACTGTACAGCAGAATGTGAGGCTGCTCCACAACCATGTATAATCGTACCAGCCGGCGAACTGCACACTACCGTCAGCAGCAAGAGTACTGCCGTCGCGGAAACGTCCGAGCACAGCCTTGTCAACTACGGCAGCGAAGTTACCCTGCGCACTCCAGTCACCATACAGATGCATAGGTATTGAATAGAGAAGCAGCAACACAACTATTGCAGCAATCTGCTGCCAAGGCTTCAGGTACAGCACCATTGGCACAGTAAGCAGATAACCTACTGCTATCGCCTGTAACGTATTGCTGTAAAGATACACCCTGCTTGGGTCAAGTGCAAGGACATTTCCCTGCATCACAATTCCGAGAATGAACAGCAGGGCAAAACGTCTGAGCACGCGCCCCCACACTTTAAGGTCACCATTCTGAGTCCTGTACTTGGGCAAGGAGTACGGCATTGTCACGCCCGACATGAAGAGGAATAGCGGCATCACAAGATCCCAAACACGCAGTCCTTCCCACTGTGCATGGTCGAGTTGATAAAGCAAAGTGTCATTGAGAACCTCGCAATCAAGTTGCATGAGTACCGCACGCAGCACCGGCTGCAGGACAACCAGTAGAAACAGGTCAAGACCACGCAGCACATCAAGCGAGAGAAGACGTTTGTTTTCAGTCATAGCAAATCAAGTTCAAGATAAAATCAGCACGTACCACGGCACGTGCTGATTGATTGTTGTTTTTGTTATTTCCGCCTCGTAGGGGCAGACCGATGTGCCTGCCCTACATTTGCGGAAATTCTCTTGGACGAACACATCGCCCCCTAGATTTTTACTTTACAAGTACCTTTTTACCGTTAACGACATAAATACCGTTTGTCGGGTTTACAACCTTGCGGCCCTGGAGGTCGTAGATAGCTTTCACCTCTCCGTTTTCAGTTTCCACCTCTTCTACGCCGGTCTGGTCTGTAACAGTAAGGAGCACGTCAACAATTGCACCACCGTTTTCCTTGAAATCGCCGAACTTGCCGTCAGCATCACCCTGTGGGTCAATGCTACACCAGTCCTGTTTGAAGCGCATACGATATACGCCTGCCTCCTCAGGAGCCGTAAATGCAGGGATTGATGGCTTGTTACGGTTGTTACCTGAAACAACTGCACCTACACTGTTCCAACCGCTATCATCGCTTGAAGAGTCATTGTTGTAGAAGCTGTAAGCTACAAGGTCACCTGCAGGTGCCCAGTTGCTGCCCTCGGCGATAGAAGCTGTAAAACCGTCACCCTCCTTGTCAATGAACACGAAGAAGTGTACCCATGAACCGGCAGCATCAACAGTTGCAGTAACAGTCTCGCCCGGAGCAACAACAAAGTAAACAGGCTCGGCAACCTTTGCAAGGTTCACATAGTCGAGCCCCTTCTCTGTTGCAGTGAGCTCATATTTTGACTCACCATGTAAATCGCTTGAAAGGCTGATGCTGTTGATAGCACGGTCGTTGCGTGTCTTGTTGCCAATGTTTCGTGGCTCGTAAACGTCGAACTCCTCAACAGTGATTGCAACCTCGCCGCTGAATGTATCGCCAATGGCAGCGCCCTTTACAACACCCTCAGGAATAACAACTGTGTACTCGCCTGGAGTTGTAATCTCGTTATCGAGAACCAAGGTCAGCACCTTACCCTCAACTGTGTAGGTAGTGTTTGCAGCGACCTCACCATCAGCATTCTTCACAACAACGGCAGCTGCAGCCTCAGCAGCAACAACCTCCTTGTTGAATGTAATCTCAATTGTAGACAAAGAGTAGATATCCTCGCTTGGAGATACCGACTTCACAACGATAGCCTCGGGAGCAGTAATAGTGAAAGCAAGCTCACCTGAGAAAGCCTTGCCGTCGCTTGCGCGTGTGATAAGACCTTCAGGGATAACCAAAGTGTACTCACCCGGAGTATTCACATTTGTACTCAAAGCAACAGTAAGTTCAGCACCATTAACAACATAGTTCTTGATACCGCTTGCTACGCTATTGCCCTGCTTGAACTTCATGAACTTGCTCATCTCATACTCGTTGAACTCACCCGCAGCCTCGCTGTTGAAAGTAATCTTGATAGTCTCAATGGCCTCGGCCTTCTTTGGAGAGTAGTCAACAACCTCAAAAGGGACCTGTGAAGGGTCGCTGTTCACGCCGTCGAATGCAAACACTGAGCTAGCAGGCAATGTAACTGTCAACTGCTGGTCGATGTCAATAGCAACACCCTCGGTCAGACCGCTGAGGGCATCCTGTACCTGGAACGACTTGTTGAGGACAATGGCACCTGTGATGTTTGCAGGGATTTCAAGAGCCTGACGGAGTGTGAATGTATAGGTCTGCTGGCTGTTAGAACCATTGCGGAGAGCAAGAGTTGCCTTTGCACCGTTCCATGAAGCCCAACCGTATACCTCGGCACTTGAGCCGTTCCATGGATTGCCACCTACCCAGTGAGCATCGGGCAATACATCGGCATTCTTCTTCTGCCATGCAATACACTCGGCAAGGTCTGCCCAAAGCTGACCGTTGTTGATGCTGTTCATCAACTTATAGTCATTATAGAGCTCAACCATACCCGAACCGCAAACGAATGCACAACGGAGTTCGCGAAGAACAGCATTGTAATCTCTGCTGTCACCGGCTGGAGGACCAAACTCAGTCAACATGAA
>JAZQZM010000087.1:0-29202 GCA_045634085.1 Bacteroidaceae bacterium | reverse complement strand
GGAAAAAGGCCTTAAGAAGATTGGTGAAAACGCTTTTGAGGGATGCAATAACCTTACAGATTTTGTTCTCCCTGAAGGCTTGACACGTATTGGCAATTACGCTTTCAAAGGTTGCAGCAAGATAACCGGCCTCACCTTCCCCAAAACGTTGAGCCTAAAGACTACCGGCTACGGTATTTTCTCTGGTTGCACCAGCCTTGAGAGTATAGTCATAGAGGAAGGTGCCACAGATTTGTATGGAATCGGATCTTGCCCGGCACTCAAGAGCATAACCATTCCAACGAGTGTAACTAAAATAGGATTAGGTAATTATGAAACCAGCAGTTATGAGAGCATAATAATTGCCGAAGGTAATCCGGTCTATGACTCACGCGAAGGATGTAATGCCATCATTGAGACCGCAACCAACAAACTGTTATACACATGCAGTACAACGGTTATCCCCAACAGCGTGACAACTATTGGAGATTATGCCTTCAGTGATAGCAAGCTTACAAAAATAGAGATTCCCGACAGTGTTACAACCATTGAAAGAAGTGCATTCAAGCAGAGTTGCATTACGGAAATAACAATTCCCGGCAATGTGAAGACCATTGGCGAGAAAGCCTTTGAATTCTGCTGTGAGCTCACAAGTGTTACCATAGAGGAGGGCGTTACCGAGATTGGTGCAGAGGCTTTCTTTCATTGCGATTCGCTGAAAAGCATTACTGTAGCCGAAGGTGTAAAGACTATTGGGTATAGAGCCTTTTACGAATGCCACAGCTTAGAGAGTTTTGTACTGCCAAAGAGTGTGGCAGAAATACCCAATGGGTTGTTCCTTGAATGTTATGCACTCAAAAGTCTTGCCGTTGCCGAAGGGCATCCCACCTACGACTCACGCAAAGGATGCAATGCCATTATTGAGACTGCAACCAACAAATTGTTGTATGGATGCTGCACAACGGTTATCCCCGACAGCGTGACTGTGATTGGAAGTGGTGCCTTCTGGGATGCCAGACAACTCAAAAGCATTGCCATCCCACACAGTGTCACTAATATTGAGGAGAATGCTTTTGCAGAATGTGGCCTTACCGAAATAGATATCCCTGATAGTGTAACAACTATTGCTGACAACACTTTCGAGAGTTGCACTCATCTTACCAGGGTCAATATCCCTGACAGTGTAGCAACGATTGGAAAATACGCTTTCTCACACTGTCATGAACTTAGAGACCTTACCATAGGCAAGGGGGTAAAGACGATTAAAAGCTGCGCTTTCTATATGAATAAAGCACTCTCAAACATCGTGTTACCCGGAGGGCTAAAGACGATTGGCAGAGCAGCTTTTTGCCATACCGCACTCACCCATGTTGTCATACCAAATGGGATTTCATCACTTGAAAGCAATGCCTTCAACAAGTGCCCATTGGAGGAAATTACACTCCCGGCAAAGATAAGTAAACTTGGAGATTGTGCCTTCTGGGGCGATGAAACTTCGCCAAAGGTTATAAAGGTACCTGCCGGCGCAAGCGACTACTACAAGAATGTGAAGGCAATAATTAGTGAAGGATGCTACTCTTGCCTCCCTAAAAAGCTTTACGGAAATTTTGTAGAGATATAAAAGAGACTGTTCCACAGATGAATGCGTTCCTTTAAAAGCTAAACAGGCGACATCGTCAGGTGGTACTTTTGTAGTGGAAATCTGACAGTATATACACTACCCTGACGAACATCACGCACCTCACTTTGGGGTGCGTGATATTGCTTTTAAGGGGGAAATAAAATCGCCCTATTTTTTGAATTACTGCAAAAATGTTTCTATATTAGCGATGGAATAAAATGCAACAGCAGGACCCAAAGTCTACAACTGCCAAGTATAAAATAAACCACAAAAAAAACACAACAATGGCAATACGAATCAGAAGTTTTAAGGATTGTGCATTATTCACATTTGAGAAGAATGGGATTGAAACAATACAGGAAGTAGAAATAAAGAACGAGGATGAACTGCACGATGCAGTTAAAAATGCCGACCGCAACACATTGGTTGCAGTGGAGATATGGTGTCAGGGAATAACAAGAATTGGGCAAACTACATTCCAGGCACTGCCACAGCTAAGGAGCGTGAGCCTAACCTCATCGGTAAAGGAGATAGACCCCAATGCTTTCCGTAACTGTCACAATTTGCAGGAGGTGAACTTGCGCGGTGATGTACAGAGGATTGAAGTGCGCTTTGGCTGTTGCGCAAAACAGACTTTAGACAAACCGTTCAATGGACTTGCCGGATTATTGCAGACGGGAGCGGCAGCCTCAATAGACCCGGATGACAGTTGGAGCCATTGGGATTGAAGCTAATCGCCAATGATACACAAAACCAATAATGTCGGCTACATTTATAACCGGGATATTAATGACTGACAAAAAAGTTTTTCATTCAATACATGACATACAGCAAACATCTGCTATACAAAGGCGAGAACGACGCTGCAACGCTTGCTGCAAGCCACGACTTCAGCGGTGGCAGATAGAGAACATCGCACGCAAACACGCAATAAACTGTGTGCTCCATAGCAACGAGGCCTCACCGCTGCACTCGCTTCTGCAGGACTGCGCCTGCGAGAAGCTCGCAAGCAAGGAACAGCGCAGGAGGGTGTGGTTTAACAATATTAACAAATTGGGAGGGGTAAGTTATTTCCTTTTTTTATTCATTTGTAATTCAATAATCTAAAAAACTTATATACTATGTATTGCCCAAACTGTAAAAAAGAATTCGACAGTAAGTTCTGCCCCGAGTGCGGAACAAGGCTTATTGAGAAGACACTAAGAGTATGCCCCAAATGCAACATTGAAGTAGATAGCAATTTTTGTCCCGAATGTGGTACAAAGACCGTAGAGGTGGTAGAGAAGATTGTGAAGATGTGCCCCAATTGCAACATTGAGAGTGACAGCAAATTCTGCCCCGAGTGCGGAGCAAAGATTGTTGAAATGGCGGTAAAGGCAACTGCCACTGGCGAGATTGTTGCAGCCGGTCAGCAAGAGGATGCCGAGACTTGTTACCGTACAGCCCAAGATTACTACTATGGCAAGAACGGCAAGAACAAGGACGACGAAGCTGCTGCCCAATGGTACTTGAAAGCTGCAGAACAAGGACATGTTGAATCGTACTATTGTCTTGGCAGCATGTTAAAAGAGGTCTGCGAGCTTGAAGATGCCATTGGTTGTTTCCAGGAGGCTGCCGAGCTGGGACACGCTGCGGCGCAGTATGAACTGGGCGTTGCATACAGTCTGGGCTTGGGTATAGAACAGAACAATGAAGAATCAATGAAATGGTATCGCAAGGCGGCAGAGCAAGGACATGAGGAGGCTATCGGCTTTTTAGAGGAACTGGGAGAGAGAGTTCCTGCAGGCGGCGAAGATGGAGCCGAGAAATGGTACCTGAAGGCTGCCGAGCAAGGGAATGAAGAGGCAATAGAATATCAAAAAAAATCTTTAACTAATATGGACAATAAAGAAATATTTTGTGAAATCTTTGAGCAGTATGGTTCAATGGTAATATCATCTTGTTTTGGTGAAGATACATTTAAAAAATGGTTAGAAAGTGAGGTTTTTGAAGAAACCGGGTGTATGTTATATCAAGTGGATGATATGACTTTGGAAAGGTTCAATACTATAGCTGAATTGTTCATTACCCATACAGATATTGATGTAAATGACAGGCAGAAACTGGCACTTATGGTTCTGCTCTATGTATTTCTATGGGATGATGTAGGTTACTCAAATCTCAAGATTGAATATAACGGCGAGGTGTTAATCGACAAGCCAGAGAATGAGGTCTTTGAAGAATACAAGTCGTATTTGGAGAAGATAGCGGAGTATGTACCTGCTTATGAACCCGTAGACAGCGATGATGAAGAAGACGAGGACTGCGATGACGAATGGAATGATGATGAAGAAGACGAGGAATGGAATAATGATGAAGATGAAGACGAGGAATGGAATGATAATGAAGATGAAGACGAGGAATGGAATGATGATGAAGATGATGAAGATATTGAAGGCTACGAAGTAGAGGATGGAGTTGGAATCATTCCTGATGGAACTACCGAGATTGAGATGAACGCCTTTTCTGGCTGCGAGGATTTGACAAGCATAAACATTCCTAAAGGAGTAACCAGCATTGGAGAGGCGGCATTTGCTTGGTGCGAGAGCCTGACCTCTATCACTATCCCCAGCAGTGTGACCAGCATTGGACCTAAGACTTTTGGTGGTTGTAAAAGCCTGACCTCAATCGCCATCCCCAGCAGTGTGACCAGTATTGGAGATAGGGCATTTAATGGTTGCTCTAGCCTGATCTCTATCACTATGCCCAGCAGTGTGACGAGCATTGGAGAGGGGGCATTTGGTTGGTGCGATAACCTGACCTCAATCACCATACCCAGCAGTGTGACTAGCATTGGAGAGGGGGCATTTAATGATTGCGAGAGCCTGACCTCAGTCACTATCCCAAGCAGTGTGACCAGCATTGGAGATAAGGTATTTCGTGGGTGCAGGAGCCTGACCTCTATCACTATCCCCAGCAGTGTGACCAGCATTGGAGATAGGGCATTTTGGAAGTGCGATAACCTGACCTCAATCACCATACCCAGCAGTGTGACTAGCATTGGAGAGGGGGCATTTGGGGAGTGCGATAACCTGACCTCAATCACCATACCCAGCAGTGTTACAAGCATTGGAAATGATGCATTTGAGGGTTGCTCTAGCCTGACCTCTATCACCATCCCCAGCAGTGTGATCAGCATTGGAGAAAAGGCATTTCGGTTTTGCAAGAACCTGACCTCTATCACCATCCCCAGCAGTGTTACAAGCATTGGAAATGATGCATTTGAGGGTTGCTATAGACTGACCTCTATCACCATCCCTACCCACATCACGAATATAGACAAATTAGGTGTTCCCGAGGAAACTCGCATCATTCGGGAAAATGTTTAAGTAGTAGACTAATTAGAATCGCACTATAATCAGGGTGTGGAGATTAAAAATGTTATCTGGGCCGATGCAAAATGGGATGTTTGTTATTTTAAATTTATTGATAACAAATTACGCTCGGTTGTATTTGAAACAAGCAATCAACAATTAAGTGATTCTGAACTAGTAGAACTAAAGAACAGATTTGTTGAGAGCTATGAGATAAAATATAAAGAATACTTTTATTCAAGCATATCTGAAAAACCGAATTCGTACAATTATTGTGATGGTAAAACCTGTGTTGGTGCACGAGTCTTAAAAGCATAACGCTTCCTGACAGCGTGATATTCATTGGGGATGAGATGTGCTACGATTGCCAGAATGTTAAAAGCATTAAAGTACCTGCCGGCAAGGGCGACTATTTCAAAGAGTTGCTTAACAATGAAGACTTGGCGAAGCTTGTAGTGGAAATCTGAGTATATACACTACTCTTACGGACATCACGCACCCCATAGTGAGGGTGCGTGATGTTTTGTTAAAAAGTCTTAAATAAACGGTCTATTTTTGAAATTTGGCTTCTCTGTTTCCATATTATGTATGTAACTTAAAAACATCACTATTATGGCTAAGACATTCGACTTCAACCACAGTTACATCATTGACAAACCGGCACACAAACGCACAGCCGCCTATGACAAATGGTGGTTCTTTGAACTCAAGGAGCGCAACGGCAACGAGCTCACCTTCAGGCACAGGAAAAAGTTCGACCTCAAGGACTACAAAGGCAAAGTCCTCACCAACCCCAAAACCGGCGACGAGATCTGCTTCATCACAATTGGCATAAACAAATACATGCTCGATGCCAAATCTTTCATTAGCCGCGGCCGCAGGCTAAGCGAAATGAGCGAAGAGGAAAAACAGGAACTCCTGGGCGCAAGAGTCGAGGGCGAGTGGAACGAGAAAAAACAGAAATTCGCCCAAACCGCCGAGTGCGGTACTACACTTGGGGATTTCCTGGAGAAAAAGGCTGACAAAATCAAATAAACAAGTTTTCTGCGCCCAACCGGGCGCGAAAACCACATGTAAAAGCGTACAGGAATATGGGGAATAATAACACACCTACTATAGTGACCGGCATTAATGATCTGTGCAACAATATCCGGAAAAAGCAGATAGAGAACCAGATGCACATTCCCGAGAGTTTTGAAGGGACAAAGGTGATAGACACCCGTGGATATGAGATTGAGGAAATGGCACAGGGCAAAATATGCATGGGTGTTGTAAAGGCATACGACGAATGGCATGTATGCAACAAAGAGGGCAAGCGATTGCCCATAAACAGTTTGGGCATGCAGTCGCTGCACAATGTGGAGGATGCATTGCTCGAGGTGTGGGAAGGCATCCTTGATTGGGAGGCACAATGGAATTGAATGGCGATGTTTTTAAATCCACAGTGTTAACTTATCTTAAAATTTACGCTTGACTTTGAAATTTTTCCCTTCGGTTTCTATATTATGTAAAAAACAGAAAAGTATGAAGAATTTTGAAATCAAGAATGGAATTGCAGTTATTCCACAGGGTACAAAAGAGATTAAACATTTTGCGTTTAATAATTGTACAGAGCTTAAAAGTGTAATAATCCCCGATGGTGTGACCGAGATAGGAGTCATGGCTTTCCGTAACTGCACAAACCTTACCCACATCACAATCCCCGGCAGTATGAAAAAGATAGGCAACTTCGCTTTCGAGAACTGTACAAGCCTTGAAAAAATAACCATTCCTGCCGGTGTTCAGGAAATAGGCAAAGGTATCTTTGCTGCATGCGATGCACTTTCCTGCATTGTGGTGGAAGAGGGTAACCCTGTATATGATTCACGCAAAGGCTGCAATGCAGTCATTGAAACCGTTAATAACAAGTTGATTGCCGGCTGTTGCACTACAATTATCCCCAATGATGTAACATGTATTGGCGAACATGCTTTCGCCGGTTGTGGTAGCCTCACAAACATCACTATTCCCGACAGCGTTGAATCTATAGAGGAATATGCTTTCAATGGTTGCTTTGAACTCAAGGAGCTGACACTCCCACCCAACTGCAAAAAAGCAACTGATATTTTTTAGATTTCCAGATTTAATATACCTTTATAAAACGTTCATAAAACAGCACCGAAATATGAGAATACCGCTTAACCAATTCTATCACCCTGTAAGGGACGAGAGAAAGCACATAATGTTCATTGGAGACATTTTCGACAGCAAGAAAGATGCAGCATTGAGCCCTGTGATGAAGCTGCTTGACAAGGAGTACTGCTGCATGCATGTGGAGTTGTTCAGGAACCCGTCACAGACATTGATATCCATTAAATGTTCCTGCCTCTCCGACGCATACAAGCCCGACCTTATTGTTGCATACGGCAGCGGTGCAACACTGGCGGCGCAGATAGAGGGTATTGAAAAGGTGCTGATAAAGCCCTATTACTGCACAAGCAACATGCTTGAGGGCATACTGGGCGAGAAGGGGCAGAAACAGAGAATAGAGTTGCCTACATTAGGGCAACCCGAGTACCTGACAGTGATTCGTCCAATGGTATGGGAGTGGCAGAAACTTGAGGAGAATGCCATGCAGAATGGCCGCAACAACGACGCGCACTCGCTGTTCTTTGCACCGGACATTGAGACTGCGACATACAAGGAGCACATGAAGCTGTTTGGCGATGCCATGACTGTCCCGGGAGAGAGCATCCGCGACCCCAAGGGAATAGAGAACGTGGCTACATTCATAAAAGGAGTGCTGGAGGCTAAAAGAACCGACAACGACTGCACTACAATTCTGGAAGCAGTAAATGAGTTGTGTACCAATATTATCAAAAAACAGATTGCCAACCAAATACACATACCCGATGAGTTTGAAGGTGTAAAGGAGATAAAGACCCTCGGCTATGAGATTGGGGAAATGGAGCCGGGTAAGCTATGCACAAGTGTCGTTAAGACAAACGACGAATGGCATGTATGCAGCGAAGAGGGCAAACGCTTGCCCATGAAAAGTTTGGGCCTACAATCGCTACACAACGTGGAGGAAGCATTGCTCAAAGTGTGGAAAAACATCCTTGATTGGGAAGCACAATGGGAGTGAAATAAGTAATATCTCTATTCTTGAAAATCACGCAGAATCACTATATTTGCAATAATATAACATCATACTATGGCAGTTTTCTGGAGTTTAAGTTTGAGAGCCGGCAATACAGACGATGCCGAGAAAATCAAGGCATACGCAAAGGAACTTAACAATGCATACAAGTTCGACTTGACCGATGAAGATGGCTATGGCGGACTTGCATTCTTTGAGAGGGGCTTCGGTTATGGCACAGTAGAACCCGACAATGCAGAGAGGTTCAATGAATTCATCAATAAGGTGGTGGCAAACTTCCCCGAGATGAAACTGAATTTCTTTGGCAGTGGCGACGGTGCCTGCCAGCAGTGGGAGAAGGTGTCAAAAAACGGTGTGCTCGTTGATTTTGAGCCTTGGTGCATGAACATACACTGCGAGAGAGAACATTTCAAGGAGTTGCTCTCAAACATCGGTTACATTGAACAGCAAGGATTCGAAGTTTCACAGAACGAGACAGGATGTTCATTGCACTGGGAATATGACCGCAAAAGCGAGGAGGAGAAGTGCCACAGCACTTTACAGCACCTAAGCAAGCAATTGCCACAGGTTGAAATCATATGCTACAAGAACGAATGCAAGGACAATGTACCCGTCATCAGCGAATACTGCACAATGAGGGATGGTGAAGGCCAGTGGATTGAGGCAGACAACACAATAATGAACCTTGGCGAGAAGTGCGTATCTGGTGTTCTTGAGGGGAAAGCCACAATATTTGATGCAATTAAGGACACAGGGGCATGCTTTGCACTGGCACTCGAAGAGGTGAGAAAGAATTATCACTATTATTATCGTATCGAAACCATTATGAATAACGCCGAAAGCCCCATCTCCTTCATGCCATATTTCAAGCCTGAGGACAAGGAGTGGCTGATGCAGGAGGATGAGTGCCACAGTGACATATTCAATGCAATTCTTCTATGGGGAATGTACAACAGTTTCCACAACTGGGAGGAGAAATTCGTTGACGAAGATACCAAAGAAGAAGTCATGATTACACGCTGGGAAATTCGCGACACTCCGCTGTTCGAAATGGAAACCGACGAAGATATGAAACTGTTTGCAAGACTCTACAACACGGAGTATGGCAGAACTTGGAGCAATAAGAACAAGAACATCATTGAGCTATTGGAATACACCTGTGTTGACTACACCATAATTCTGCACAAGATGCTCGACTGTAGAGAATTCTCTGTAACCCGTGGCGACATAGACGATGAGATAAAGTGGATGTGCGAGAAACTTGGCGACATCTACCGCTGGGGTTGCGAACGCTTTGGACGTTTCATCGATAAGGAGAAGGCTAAGAAGTATTACGACATTGCACTCATCACCGACGACAACCCACTCGATGACGAAAAGCTATACGCGGGATATGAGGACACACCAACAAGTTTCAAGTATACCATAAAAGGCGATGCAACCGTCGAACTTAAAGCCTTGATAGAACAACATGCCACAATGCCATTGGATAACGAGTTTGGCATTTATGCACCGATAAACAAGATTATGCACGAACTTGTGGGTACAGCCCCCAAAGAGCCCAAATACCGTGGAAATGTGCTTTATGCATCGGAGAAGAACGGCGACCTGATTGTCGAAGGAGAAGCGAACGAGGCGGATGTGTTAGGATATGCTATACTCAAGAAATATCCTACTCTGCAGATAAAGCTTGAAGAATAAAAGATATACACAAATTGAAGCGTTGCAGCGATGCTTCGACAGCGCAGAAATTAAAGCCGAGGGTAAGTAAAGGATGTTACTTGGCATTTTGAATAACAAAACAGAAAGAACAAAAAAACCACAGAAAGAGGAGAAAGCATCAAGCACCTGCTGCGAACACAGCCCCACCACATTAAAAGACTTTGCAGGTAGCCGGCGAGGGTAAGGTTCGGTGTCGAATCCTGCATAGGCCGTCATGGCCATTCCTGGCCTATTCAGGCTCCTTGAACGTAGTTCAAAGACTCTTCTCCTCTTTCTTTTTTATATTTTCAAATATGTCAATACTGCACCGGATAGCCCAAAGAGAGACATGGGATGCCTTTTATGAATGCAAACTGAACGATGGGTATCTGTCGCAGGCCGAGAGCCGGGAACTAAAGCGTTTCATTGAGAAAGGGCAGTATCTCGCATGCGTGGAGAAGATTCTTGCAGGGGAGCCGTTCTCGTTGCCCGTAAAAAAGGAGATTGCAAAGATTGGCAAGCAGAAGAAACGTGTTGTCTACACATTCAGGCGTGAGGAAAACCTTGTAACGAAGTTGCTCACCCACCTGCTTGTGAGGGAGCACGACCATCTATTCTCGCCTAACCTCTACTCGTTCAGAGTAAACAGCGGAGTTAAAAAAGCCATAAGAAAAATTACTTGTACACCCGACATCAACAACCATTATTCCTACAAGATTGATATAAGCAACTACTTCAACTCCATTGATGTGGACAGGATGCTTGGAATGCTTGAGATGGTTTTTGAGCATGACAGGAAGTTCCTTGCGTTCACTCGGAGCCTGCTTGGCAACCCGTATGTAAAAGTGGGCAAGAAGATTGTCGAGGAGAAGAAGGGTGTGATGGCCGGGACACCATTGGCGGTATTCTTATCGAACCTGTACTTGACGGAACTTGACAAGGAGTTTGACAACAGGGATAACATTGTATACTGCCGCTACTCGGATGACATTATTGTGTTTGCAAAGCATTTGGAGGCACTTGAGGAGGCAAAGAGAATAATCTTCGCGCACATCAACGACAAGGGGCTGGCTGTGAACCGGGAGAAGGAGGTCACTACCCTGCCGGGCGAAGAGTGGAGTTTCCTGGGATTCAGCTACAGGGGCGGTATCATTGACATAAGCCGCATTTCAAAGGAGAAGCTCAAGGGCAAGATGCGCAGGAAAGCGCGTGCTCTCATACGCTGGAAGAACAGGAAAGGCAAGGAGGAGAACATGGCGGTTAGGGCATTCATCAAAAGGTTCAACAGGAAACTGTACGACAGCGACGACCCTAACGAGACCAATTGGAGCCGTTGGTATTTCCCGGTAATAAACACGGACAGGAGCCTGAAGGAGATTGACGCCTACATGCAGGAGTGTCTGCGCTACACGGCAAGCGAAACACACACAAAGGCAAGATTCAACTACCGCTACTCACAGATGAAGGCATTGGGTTACCGCTGTCTTGTAAACGAATGGTACAGATGGATTGACAGCACCAAAGCAAAAGAAGAGGAGCCTGCCACCACATGACACATATTGAACACAAAAGGCTACACCACCGTGCAGCCTTTTGTGTTCAATATGCATGTATGGGATTTTACTTTGCAAGTCTTGCGCCCAATCTCATTCCGTTATAACCATCGAGCAGTGTTATCATGGTAGAAATCATTGATGCAGTAGATGACTGCTGGAGCTGCTGATTAGCGGCATACTCATTTGCAATTACACCCACCTTCTTCAACACCTCAAGTACCTTGCTTGCATCGAAATCAATTGTCAGACCATCTGTACCAAGGTCAACCTCGGACTTGAGGCTTACCTGTCCCATAAGGAACTGGAATATTACACCCTTGCCATCCTCGCTAATGGTAAAGGTTCCTGGAATCTGCTTCTCGCCCATGCAAATAAGGCAACTGCCATCCTGGGCAAACTGTATGGTAGTACTGCCATTCTTTACACCGACCTTGAGAAGATACTCATTCATCTTCTCCTCGAGCTTACCTGTAACGAGTTTTGCACCAAGCTGCGAAACCATGTCATCACTTTCAAGCGAACATACAATACCGTTGTAGTTCCATGTACCGGCCAAGTCGGCTACGGTAATCTTGTCGTCACCAACCAGTTCGTCTACAGCATCACCAAAAAGTGCCTTGCCAATGCTCATCAATTCATCGCCCAGGCTCTTGCTCTCACTATTCTGGGCAGCATTGTCTTTTGTTTCTGTCACCTTGGTCTCTGTAGTCTTGGTCTCTGTTGTTTCGGTATTTGTCACCTTCTTTACCAGACGTCCCCAAAGCGATTCAAGGCTCTGCGCATTAGCGTTTGCCGACATTGCAAAAGTGACAATAAACAGTAATAGAATCTTTTTCATAGTATCCCGTTCAATTATTCAGCAGCCTCTGCGGCCTCCTCGTCCTTAGAAACAAAATCAACTACACCGTTGGCTACAAGAATATTATACCATGAGTATATCTTCTTGATGTGTGTGAGGTACACTCTCTCTCTGTCATAATCGGGCATCACCGACTCGAAATACTCAACAAGTTCCTCGGGAGTAGAAGCCTTGATGTCGAGCTGGATGACACCATTCTCCTTCTCATAAATCTCTGCAAATACATCTCGCAAAGGGACCTCCTCGGTATCGGTATATATTGCAATGTCGTCAAGCATCACAACCTTGTCGCTATTGTACACCGGCATACGCTTCTTTGTGGCATCAACAGACTCTACGATAAACATGTTGCGTCCCTGTGACAGCAACTGGAACAATCCGGGCTTGCCCGAAACAGTCAAAATTCTCTCAAACATAAAAGGTATAATTTAGTAATAGTTTCTATTAAAAAGAGTGCGGCAGACACCACTATTATAATTTCTGCGAAGATATAAAATCAATCCAACACGGCAAAATCCGTTAACATTAATTCAGGGTTTCACGTTCCTGAGTTCCTCAAGCAGTGCTATGACCTCGGGCAGCAACGGCGTGTTCCCGTCGTTGTATATCGAATAGTCGGTAAGTAGCAGCAGTTCATCCGAAGAGAGCTGTTTCTGCATTCGGCTCACTACCTGATTGCGACTCATACCACTGCGTTTCATTGTCCTCTCAATGGATGTCTCGGTCCCGGCCCAAACCACAAGCACCTTGTCGACATGTTCAATCATGCCCGACTCGTAGAGTACCGCTGTCTCTACAGCCACCACGGGGCAATCCTTGGATGCAGCCCAGTTGTCGAAATCCTTTTTCACAGCCGGATGCACAAGTGCATTCACACGTTCAATATTATTGTCATCGGTAAATATGCGTGATGCCAGATAGGCCTTGTCCAGCGAACCGTCACTATTGTAGCAGGAATCGCCGAACATTCTCTTCAACCCCTTGATGATACCGGCATCCGTTACCATAATCTCCTTGGCGCGCCCGTCACAATTGTACACAGGCACACCCATCACTTCCAGAATGTGCGAGACAACAGATTTTCCACAACCGATGCCACCTGTAATGGCAAGTTTGAGACAATTTCCCATCAATACAGAAATATTTGACAATGTTTCTAAAAGATTCTAATCAAGAACTATGAGTTCAGGTTCAACAGTGACACGTTCTTCTTTGACAAAGAACGGCAGCGCACTCACCCCAAAGCGCAGGGTATCCCGTCCGTACGCAGCACTGCTTCTTGAGACCACGTTCACCTTCAGATGCTCGTCACACAGTTCACTCACCATGCTTTTAGGCACCTTGCATGTAACGGTAACCGGTACCGGCATCCGGCATGCCGACTCTGCAGCACGCAAAGAGTCATCGTCAATCTGTACCCTTCTTGGAAGGCTGATGTTCACGTACGGTTCCGTCTTGACCTTTGCAGTTATTGCCACAGGCTCATATTTCACGAAAGCTGCCGGTTCCAATGACCAGGTGATGACCGTATCGCGACCTATTATTATCAGCGAATCGCCCCCGAACTGCACGTAACTCATTTTTTGCAATAGAGTTTCAGGTGCAGTAACGGCCACTGTTTCGGGAGTAAACTCCACATCGCCCAGTTCAATGCCGTCGGCCGCAACATAAGCCGAACTCAACATCACAGGCAATTCCACAGTCTGTTGCCTGGTCTCAAGCACCAGAGTATTCTCCTTGAAGTACCTGAACGAGAACGGCCCGGGCAACACACTTGCAACATTGTTGACCAGTTGGGATGTGGAAAGCAGAAGAACACCGTCCCTGTACTCCATATCGTTATAATCGACAACCATATTGCGGCTCTTGCCCATCATGTAAGCAATGATATCGGCACCGTCGGCCTTGACAACGACCTGCAGTTCAGCATCCTCCTCCAGTTGAAGTTCCTGCGGAAGATTCTTCACAATAACCCCAATAGAGATTTCTGCCTCAAGATTCTCGCCGGCGACTTTCATAAGCCACATGCATGATGAGACAAACAAGAATACAAGAAATATCAGGAAATTACGTCCCTGACTCTTTTTCCCCAATGGCATGGCAACAGTTTTTGTCGTGTAAAAAAGCAAGGAGACTGCGCGGAAACACATTCAGCTACAGTCTCATGCAAGTGAACAGTAAAGCTGAGCCTTACTTAGCAGTGCCCTGCATCTCGGCAGGATTAGGATATATCACCGATACATCGACACGTACAACCACATTGTGTGCAACTTCAAGAGATGCCACACCGTTCTCAATTGACTTTATCTTGCCATAGAGGCCGCCCGATGTTATAACCTCCTGACCCGGCTGCAGACCGTTGCGGAAAGTCTCAATCTTCTTCTGCTGCTGACGCTGTGGACGAATCATCATGAAATACATGATGGCAATAACAACCACAAACATGATTATAGTAGGCAGCATCTCATTCAATGCACCGTTACCAAGATCTAACATAGAATTCAAAAATACCATAGTATCAAATTATTTAATTGTTACACTTTTGTTTACTTGTTCAGTTTACCCTCTTCGCGGAGCTTCTTTGTTATTGAGTCGAGCAGACCGTTCACAAACGAACCACTCTTAGCAGTGCTGTAGTGCTTTGCAATCTCGACATACTCGTTGAGTGTCACAGAGAGAGGAATGTCGTCAAATGACATTATCTCGGCCAGGGCAACCTGCATTATCACTACATCCATGAATGCAAGGCGCTGCATATCCCAGTTCTTCGAGCAGCTGCTCATGAGCTCGCGATACTCCTCGGCCTTGGCAATGGCTGTACGGAACAACTTTGCAGCAAAGTCCATGTCACGTACATCCTTGTACTCTGGAAGCAACTGCTGCGCAGCACCGTTCTCCTCCTCAAAACGCTTGATTGTCTTGAGCACGAAAGTATCAATGATTGCCTTGTCATCGTTCCAGTAGAGACTCTGGTCCTCAAGGAGAACATCGAGTTCCTCGTTCTCAAAGATGAATGCCTTGTACAGTTTGCGCCACAGTTCCTTGTCCTGCTCATACGAAGAGACCTCAGAAGCCATATACTCCTTATAGATATCGCTTTCTACAATCTCGCCAAGCAGACGACGCAGAAGGTCGGAGTTGTCGACCCAGTTGAGTTTGCTCTTCTCGGCAAACTTCATGAGCTGTTCGTTCTTCTCGAGCTGCGCAATAAAACGGTTGTTTACAAACTTGAGGTTAGGATTCTTGTCACTCTCGGTAGGCCTTACCTTCATACTTAGGAAAGATATTCTGTCGGCCTCGTAATGAGTGATACCCACCATCAGCAACAAAAGATGGTTATAAAGGTCGTACGACTTTGACAAACTGAAAAACACCTCATCCTCGGCAGCCTTGAGACTCTTGCCGCTATTCTTGTAATAGGCATAAACAATCTGAACTACCTTCAGACGTATAAGAACTCTGTTAATCATAAAACGCTTTTTCTGATTTTGTGCAAATTTCGTACTAAATTGCGACACGAGCAAGCAAATGACACTATTTTATTTAAAAATTACGTATAATAAAAGAACATTGCACGAATGAAAAAGTTCGGGCCACCGTTTTGACGGGAATGCACATAAGTACCAAAAAGCAGTAAACATGATACAAAATTTCACCTCTATGTTCATTTTTTTTTCAAAAACATTGCATTTCCCAAAATTAATGTTCATATTTGAAAAATGAAAAACGGTTGAAGGAGATATAGGCAGCAGGCCACAAACTACAGCAATGGCAGCAAGCCACACTCCTGAATCATATAGCAGATTTATATTTATCACGATGGAAGACTACAAAAAGAGCGGTATGAACGAGAACGAGAAAGACATTGCATATTCACAGGCCATTAAAGCCGGCAAGCGAATATACTACATTGATGTAAAGAAAAATCGTAAGGATGAGATGTACATCTCCATCACTGAGAGCAAAAAGATAGTCAACGGCGAAGGCGAGAACGCGACCGTAAGTTTCGAGAAGCACAAGATTTTCCTTTACCGCGAGGATTTTGCAAAATTCGCAGCCAGCCTCAACGAGGCCATAGGCTACGTCGTTGCCGAGCAGGGCGAATACATTCCACGCCTCCAGGAGAACGACGAGTTTCCACAGGAGAGCAGCACAAGCATTGACATAGAGTTCTGACAAGCACACCTGCACTAAACCTTGTTCCGTGCATCACCGGATGCGCGGGATAAGATGTTGCGCTGGCACGAACTACACTTAATTACGGGCAGCCACGGCAATTTGGCCGTCGGGTGCTTGTTTATTTAATAAATAAGACGTATCTTTGCACCCGCTTTTAAGAGACATCGTGTGATGGCGAATTAAGCAGAAGTAAATTTAATCTTAATTTAGAGTAACACATTTAATTATGAAATCAATCAGCATTTCTGGTTCAGCTAGAACCGAGGTAGGCAAGAAGGCTACCAACGCATTGCGCAACGCAGGTCTTGTACCTTGCAACCTTTATGGTGTAGAGAAAGAGGCTAAGGCATTCAGCGTACCCACAGAGGGTCTTCGCAAGTTGGTTTATACTCCAGACATCCATGTTGTAGACCTCACAATCGACGGTACAACTGTTAAGGCTATCATGAAGGACATCCAGTTCCACCCTGTAAAGGACAATATCGTTCACGTAGATTTCTATCAGGTAACAGAGGAGAAGCCAATCGTAATGGCAGTTCCTGTTAAGCTCGAGGGTCTTGCTGAGGGTGTTCGCGCCGGTGGTAAGCTCGTTCAGGTTCAGCGCTACCTCAAGGTTAAGGCTCTTTACACAGCTATCCCTGAGATTTTGACAGTTGACGTAACAGCCCTCCAGCTTGGCAAGTCAATCAAGGTAGGTGAGCTCTCTTACGAGGGTCTTGAGCTCGTTTCTGCTAAGGAGTCACTCGTTGCTTCAGTGAAGACAACACGTGCATCTGCAGCAGCTGCAGCAGCCGCTAGAAAGTAATCTGAACCGGACAAATGAAATATTTGATTGTAGGATTGGGCAACATCGGAACCGAGTACGAAGGAACCCGCCACAACATCGGTTTTACAGTATTGGATGCCTTTGCAAAGGCATCCAATACTTCTTTTCAGGACAAGCGTTACGGTTTTGTTGCCGAAGCATCGGTACGTGGCCGCAAACTCATTCTCCTGAAACCCTCTACATACATGAACCTCAGCGGCAACGCCGTGCGCTACTGGATGCAGCAGGAGAAAATCCCATTGGAGAACGTGCTCATCATCGTAGACGACCTTGCACTCCCCGTTGGCGCACTGCGTCTTAAAGGACAGGGCAGCGACGGCGGCCATAACGGCCTGAAGCACATTGCAGCGACACTTGGCACAGCGAACTACGCACGCCTGAGATTCGGTATCGGCAACGACTTCGGCAAGGGACACCACGTGAACTTTGTCCTTGGTGCGTTCGATAGCGACGAGCAGAAAATCATTGACGAGCAACTGGAGACAACAACAGAAATAATCAAAAGTTTCTGTTTCGCCGGCCTTGCACGCACAATGAACCAGTTCAACAAGAAAGGTAACGGCAACAAGCCGCAGGAGAACAATGGCTGAGCAGGCACGCATTGACAAATGGCTGTGGGCCGTACGTATATACAAGACACGCAGCATTGCGGCAGAGGCCTGCAAGAAAGGACATGTGAGCATTGGCGAACGCACGGCAAAGCCGGCGCACAACATACGCGTGGGCGACGTGGTGAACGTCAAGAAAGCCCCTATAACCTATTCGTTCAAGGTGCTCAAATGCGCCGAGAACCGCGTAGGTGCCAAGCTTGTACCCGAACTGATGGAGAATGTCACACCCCAGGAGCAGTACGAGATTCTGGAGATGAGCCGCATGAGTGGTTTTGTAGACCGCGCCCGCGGTACAGGCCGCCCCACCAAGAAGGAACGCCGAGACCTTGACCAGTTTGTAGAAGAGGGATACGACTTTGACCTTGAAGAATTTGATTTTGAGGAACTATAAAAATTGATGCGCCGGTAAAAACCGGCGCATCAATTTTTGTTTACGGCATGGAGCACCATGCCTCTTTACATATTCACCCATATATTATCCCAGTCGCTTCGTACTTCGCCGCCCAACTGTTCAGTACCGTCACCTTCAGCTTCTTCTTCACCGCCATCCTGCATGCCACTTATTATAACAAGAACCGGACTTCCAAGAGTCAACAGGATTTCCTCGGCTACAGGAGGCACATATTTTTTCTTATTCATTTTCATTGCTGTCACTCCTTAATTATTTAACCAATACTCGCTTACCATTCACAATGTATATGCCCGGCTGGGTAATCTCCTCAAGTTTACGACCCTGCAGGTCATACACACCTTTCACCTCTCCATTTTCACCATTCACCTCATCGATGCCGGTAGTTCCACCTCTTTCAATAGAGAATACTCCGCCTGACTGAGAACCTGTGTTCTGCAAAGGCAGCCATGCACGGTGCTCGCGGTTAAGGAAACTATTGGTCTCGAACTCTGTGGTTATTGTACCGTTACCGAAAGGATTGTCGCTTGTAAGCGATTCGTATGTCTTTACCTTATACATACCCACACCCTTACTCTTCTTTGCAAGTATATAATGTGTATAGCCGTCACGTTCGGCAATGTAGTTCTGTTCATGAGTACCCTCGAGCAGATTCTCTATCTCGCCGAGATAGCAGTATGTAGCAGTCTTCTCTTCTTCTGTAGCAAGTGTAGGCTCATAATTTATCTTGAAGTGATATGTGCCGGCATCCGCCTGGAGAATGACAGGGGTAGCAGCAGGAATGACACCGCCTCTGATTGGTCTCAACCTGAAGACGCTGACGCCCTCTTCAAACATCTCCTCAGTAGTCACATTCAGGTCAGTACCCTCCTCTGCCAAAGCATGTTCATAAAGCACGAACGCTCTGACTCCCTCGGGTATCTGCAGCTCAACCGGAACATAATATGAAGCGAAACCGGCCGACGTAATAGTCAATGGCAATTCTGTCACAAGCTCAACAGCCCAGTCATAACGATAGTACTCAGAGTCACCTGTAGGGTTACTGCCTCGGTCAATGTAATCTCCTCCGGCATAAAGATACTTGAACTGACTGTCATCACCCATCCTTATTGAATAAGCAGGTGATGTATATGAAACCACAGAAGCAGCAAACTTCACAGGAGCCACATTTCCGCGTTTCTCGCCCACCTTCTCAAAATTCCAGTTGTTGGCTTTGCTCATATCTTCACCTATCCAATGCTCCTTGACACCTATGAAACGTCCTGTATCATAAGAGAGGAGATAGGTTCTGTTATTACCCTTCTCTGTTGTATGCTCACCGTAGTAGAAGATTGTAGTAGACTCGTTCTGTTTATAGACCTCATCGCTTGCATAGAGAGGTTTCATGAGTATGGTCTTCTGCTGACCCATACGAGCAGTATTATGCATCTCTGCTACACCTGTGATGTAGTAATCCTGAGGCAGGTGCTGCTTACTCATACCGGCGAAGCGGTAGTAACGGCCCGACTGAGGAACGTTAAGTACAAAGTCATTTATATACTCATTGACAACAGCAGTCTTGCCTGTAATATCACCGATTGTATAAGTGTCCGCCTCAAGCCCGTCGGCAAGGTCTGCCATTGAGATACTCAGGAAAGCTGTACAACTCGCGGCATCGTTTTCCAATGTACTCCACTCATACTCGCCTTCGGCAGTCCACTTGTACTCATTGAAGTTTTCGCCGACATTGTCAAGACGATTCTTCAGTTTCTTGTATGCCACGTAAAGATCGTTCATGTGTTCAAGAGCATTCTTGGTGCCATCACTGACTTTTGCTACACGGTCAAGATTCTTCTTGTCGCATACATATGTTACATACCATGCAGTGTGACGGTTGCTGTAACCGTCATCATCACTCATCTCGCACTGTGCTCCATAAACATCCAGATTCAGACCATCTCCCTTGACACCAAGGTAATCCTCACCATCGTGGCTGTTATTGATGTCAATATTGTATGCACTCTTCTCTTCTGCAGCATCAGTTGTATAACCGTTGGCAACCCTCCAGTCACTCATTGGAGTAAACTCGGTAAATGAGGAGTTATAGAGAGGCTTGTCACCGTTGTAGCTTATAAGATGGCGTTCAAATGTTGTCGCAAGTACATTACCCTCATCGTCATTGCCGAACTCAGCCCTGTCAAGGTTCTTCTCATAGAACATTTGCCTGTAGTCCCACTTGCTGAGTTCATCAGTATCAAAACCGGAACCGTTGTAGAGCACAGCAATACCGTTAGAGTAACCGTCTTCGTAGGCATTGTGTACATAGAAGACCGGTCTGTTCTTACTGTTCAGATACTCTATCATTGCGTCGTACATTGTTCTGTAACTGTTTTCAATAGCATCCGATGTCATAGTTTCACCCGGGCAAACATCGTAAGCACTCTTGAACAGGTTGTACTTCTCTGTAAGGAAGTGACCGAGTTCCTGTTCGGCATATACCTTATGTACATCGGTACCTGCCGCAACCCTGTCAATGTAGTATTTCGCTTCGACCTTCAGGAGGTCTACTGCAGCAGTCACAGCACCCAAAGTCTCGAACTTGGTCTCGTAGAAGGTGTTTGCAGCCGTAAAGAAATCCGAAATGTATGTCTCGTTCCTGAACACCATGAACTCCGAGAGTACAAAGTCTGTAGAACCCGAGTTTGTCTCATCGACAGTGAAGCGCCAGTAGCGGTAACTCTCAGTAGCCGAAACCGGTTCAGAGAGGAACATTGCTTGGTAGCCGAGGTCCGTAGTAATCTGCTCGCCCACTTGAGTGAATGTCTCGCCATCGTCTGAAACAGAAACCGTAACCTTTACAGGACGTTTCTCAAGGCCGCCTGACCTCATGAAGAAGAAGAGTTCGCTCACGCCTGCACCATCGCCAAGGTCAACCTGAATGTAATCGGTCTCGCCGTCCTTGCTGTCGAACAGAGTCGAAGCATTATTGTCTACAAGTCCTGCAATGCCGTCACTGCTATCCTTTGAGCTTAGCATTGAGCCAAGACGCACAAGGCCGTGTGTACTGTTCATTACAGGAAGGTCTGTCCACACAATAGATGCAGCCTCGGCATAAAGAGCTTCACTTATCTCAATCTTCTCCACTGTTGTAACATTCCATTTTGCAAAATCTGTAATCTCGCTTGTTGTAACCACAGTCGCAATACCGTTGACATTCAGTTTTAGATAAGCATCATCGACATCGGCCGACTTGATGAGGAAACCGCCACCGTCAGCAGGAACAAACGTGAACCTGCCGGCATTTGCAGCCTCGGCAGGAACCGCAAGTGAACCGCCCGTGTTATTAGGACATACACCCACATAACGGTTGCCTGCCTCGTTCCATAAGGTAAACTCGCCGGCATTCACATGGTCAATGCGCCAAACGTTGGTGTGTATATACTCCTTAGATGTAGCGTTCACGGCATTAGGAATGTTTGCACCCAGCCAGTAGTCGCTGTTGCCCACATTGTTGAAGTAAAGTATAACGCTCTCATTGAAGCATCCGTTAGAGCTTGTTCTCAGAGCCTCAAGTTTTGCCTCGGCAGCAACACACTCATCATAGGTGCTTCCAGGATATTCACTCTTCAACGCTTCAAGTTCATCCTTCACCGCGTCAATATTGATATCGGTTCCGGCATTAACATAGAACTTGTCTGCAGCATCAGTCGCCACATCGTTCAACACTGCAATAGCCTCATCAATGCGACTGTCAAGTTCAAAAACATATTCAAAGTCTTCAACCTTTGCAAGTACCCATGTAGAGCCTGGATCCGAAGGCTTGTAGTTCTTTATCCACTCCGATGCCGCACCACCATGGTCACTCCATGCTGTCTGCCCATCAGTGCCGACAGCCTCTGTAGATATTATTATACCGGGATTGGCGTGCGACGGATAAGGTTCGGCCGAATTATATATATAATAGTCCGCACCGTCAGTTGTCCAGGAATTGATTCCAGCACAAACAAGTTCACCTGCAACGTGGTTATGTATCTTGTATGTACCCTCAACAGAACCCTCAGTAAAGTAGAACAACGATGCAGCAACAGGCTTGTTGCTCTCTTTCATAAAGTTGTCCGGAGAGGTGAATGTCGCATAGTTGCCGCTACGTATATTCTTCAGCACGTACCACACCTTTGACTCTGCAGCCGATGCCACAGGAACAGCATTTGTACCCCATGCCGCACGTATTTCCTCAAGCGTAGCAAGGCAAGAGATAAGGCTCGCCATGTCATAGCCGCCTACAACCGCGTCGTACTGTGCATTATAGCCATCAATGCTTGCAGCAAGGAAGCTCTCGGGATACTCGTTGGCATACTCGCCAAAGGCAGCCTTCTCTTCGGCAACAGCATTCTGCACATACTCGGTAGCGATTGTCTCCTCTTCAAATTCCCAATGCGAACCGCCATCATTGCCTGTAAACATTGCAACAGAAGTATGCGCTGCATTATGGTTGTTCCAGCCGAGGTCAGCAGGATTGGCATCGGTCACTGCGCCACCTTCACCGGCAACAATCTTTACTATTGCAAATCCGGGATTGTCGGCATTCATAGAAGCAGTTACATACCAGTCACTGCCATCGGCAGTCCATGTCATATTGTTTTCATCATCATATGCCAGCAGTTTCTCACCGGCAACCACATTATGTATCTTCACCTTTAGAGCCGGCAACCCATTCACATCAGTTACCTTTTCACCTGTAAAGTAGAAGAGTTGGTTTGCATTTCTTGTATCGTCACCGTTGCTCAGGCTCATTCTACTTGCGTCACCGTTATATGCGGCATATGTATTGCTCTTCTTTGTATTTACAATACGGTAGTAATGATATTCATCATTGCTTGCATCATCGTCATCAAGACCGGTAGATAGCTTTGGCAGCTTGGTCTCGGCAATCTGTGCAGCATAGCCGTCCATAGGCATGATATCTTCGAGAGGTATCGGCAAATAGACGATGCTGTAGCCTCCCGGAGACTCCTCGAAGAGGAAGCCCATAGTCTTGTTGTCGGGGAGGATTGTCATTACAGAGTAAGCCGAATATTCGGTTGACACATGCTTTACCTCTTCCCATCCGGTTGCTATGTATCTTGCATTGATCTCGGCACCCTCTTCCAGTTTCTTGCGGTAGATTTTCACATTTGAACGGCCGGGACCATAAGGCAACGATTGGAACAGATAGTTGTTCAGGCGGATAATCTCTCCATTGCAGGCATTGTCACCGGCCTGCAGGCCGCCATCGAAGTTACTGTCAACGGCTGTATCCCATGAACCGCTTGCACTGTTAAGGTCGGTAAATTTGAACACATTGAAATAACGGCCAGGAGCCTTGCGGCTGCTCAGGATGATTGTACCGTCGGCAAGTTCCTCTACCTTTGGTTCGTTACCACCATTGCAACACATACCGTCGGCAACAGTGCCACCGAGGATTTTCCACGTCTCGCCGAAGTCATCGGAATATACCACATAGTTGCAATATCCGGTGTAAGTACTCGATGGGTGGTTGACAAGCAACGCACCATATATACGGTAGTAACCGTTAACCTTAACTACCTTTGACTGAAGCAGACGACCCGAACCGAAGAACATTGTATAAGCTTCGGGGAAGAGAGAATTCTCGCCAAAGAACTGCGATGTAACATCGACAGGTGCAGCCCAGTTGGCACCATTGTCATTACTTGTAATTCTTGCCATGAAGTTGTGCGAATCGGCTGTACCCGATGTAAATACCTGTTTTCCGGCAACAGACATAACAAGCACCTTGCCGCTCTCGCGGTCGGCAACAACAGCAGCATCACCAAAGCCCACATTGAATACATTATCGCTACCACCCTGTCCGTCGGCAATCTTTATCGGTTCGCTCCATGTCTCGCCATTGTCACTACTGCGGCGCAGCATAATATCCACCTCGCCGAAACCGATATCGTTACCGCAAGGACGATAGTCGCTGAACGCAAGTACAGTACCGTCGCTTGCAGTTGTTATGGCAGGAATACGGAACGGCTTGCCATTCTCATCGGGCGAATAGAAGAGGTACTGGTATTTGTTATCGGCATCGACAGCAATGTTCACATCCACTGTAGAAGCACCATCAGTAAGCACCTGTTCCTCAACTGACTCTGCACCATTCACATCCATTGTCCAGCCGTGGCACATAAAGCCTACCGAAAGACCATAGGTGGCACCAACCGGCAAGTACATTACAGACGAAGCCGGAATATTATCTTTGGTAAACATTGTGGTGCTCGAAATACCGTCGATATTCAGCGTGAGTTCACCAATCTTGTAGTTATTCTCATAACCGCCTTCGAGAGAAGCATTATAGTTAAGACTTAACGACTTGCTTGTATCAATAAGTTTGAAAAGCCATTTTGAACCACCGTCGGAAACGCCATAGAGTTTGATATCGTGTCCGGCACCGCCATGCATATTGAAACTCTGTTCACCAGTACCTTTAGGACATATTGCAAATGCACCACCCTCCTGCGCAACAAGACAGAGAGGTGTTCCCAAAGCAGCAAGTGTGGCTGCAGAGCCACTGCCTGTACCCGACAGTACAATAGCAAGCGTTGAACCTGCCGTGCGGCTATATATTTGGAAATTATCGGCACTACCCTTCAAGTACCAGATTTCATTTTCGGTGTATGCACCCGCGCCACTGTTCACGGCATTACCAGTGTAATCACCGTCACCGTCAACATTCATCTTCATAGCATAGCCCTTGTCGCGGTAGTTGTAAACACGCACAGCAACAGGAGCTGCAAGGTCGGTAGTAAACACTTCAAGGTTGTATCGTGCCTGATAGGTCACGTCACCGGTAATGCTCTCACCCGCAAGAGTCTCGCCCACTTTTACCCCATCTTTGTAATAGCCGTCAAAGGTAAACAACGGATTGTCAACAACCGGGGCAGCAGGAAGGTCGGCACCGGGAAGATACTTAAAACTGAACGCTCCTGTGTACTCATTATTGAGGAAGGTGATTACACCTGTTTCAAAACCGTTCAACGAACCTATCTCGCCCACATTATTTATATAAGGTGTAACTGTCACAGTGTATTCCGGTGCAGTATATTTCTCAAACACATAGTCCGATGTCCAGGAATTATTGTTAACGGCGGTGCCGTTCTGGTTCCAGATAGAAGCCGTTGTGGAAGAAGTCACCATATACTTACCGCCCGAAGAAGTCGGGTTATATAGCGAGTATACATTTTCTACAGCACCTTTAACAGTGGCATCATCCGTAAGTTTGAATGCGTAGGCAGCATCAGCAAGTTGAAGGCTCTTGTTTGCATATGAGAGATACTTTCCATTGCCATTCCGGAAATAATACGAGCCGTCGCCGTTTATTGTTATTGTCCAACGATAATTCAATGTACCGCCATTACTGTCGGCAGTTGCAAGAGCCCCCTCATCCGTAGCATAGAGATACCAGTTCTTGTATGAGCCATCGCCCTGCTTGGCATATGCCGACACATAATAAGTTTCACCGGATGCAAATGCAGTGCTTTGCTCACCTTCGGCTGCAATGAATATATAATCCGAGCACCAGACATCGTCTGCACCCTCTTTGGCATTGTACTGGTTGATTGAAGAACCATCAGTCTTTGTAACCACATATCTGCTGGCATTATTCGAATAAAGCGACCAGGCACCTGCCGATTTCGTATTTGCATCATCCTTCAGAGTGAATGCATAGGCAGCATCCACAAGTTCAAATTTCTTGGAATTACCGGAATTGTATGCAAGATACCTGCCTGCACTGTTCTTGAAATAGTAGTTGCCGGCAGCATCGGTTTCGCAGGTCCAGATATAGTTGTCATTATTCTCCACAAGAGATGTTGTCACCGATATTGCATCATCAGCACCAGTATTATATATATAACGCGGCACATAGCTGCCGTTATATTTTGTATTTGCATATATATAGTACTTGTAGCCGTTTACCGGTTTCAGCGCACCGGCATAAGGCATCAAGTTCTGGTAGTCCGGTGCGGCAAGAGTTTCCTTGATGGCATCGGGCGTTCCGCTGATGGGTGCGGGCATATTCAGGAAAGACCTGAAATTGTCCACCATGTAGTTCGACGGCAGCACATAGAACTCACCAAGAGCAAAGAAACCCGCCGATGTATGGGTAAAACGGATATAGCGATACCCTTCTCCGCCTGTAGCAAACGCCGCCGACAGACAGCCGTTGTTGCTCCATGTCGGGGTCCACGACGACGCTATTGTTGTCCAACTGCTTTGGTCGTTGGAACCCTCTATAACAAAACCGGCAGGCTTTGTGCCACCACTACTACGTCCCTGTATATAGATATTGAAGGCGTTTACCCGATAGCCCAAATCGGCCTGAAGATAGTACTTTGTCCCATTGGGAGCCGGATTGCGTCCACTATATCCTGTATGGAAATGAGTTTCGGCGTCACCATCCACAAGTGCGGGATAACCACCACCATCGACAGGATTCGACGGATAGTTACATACCCATTTTGATGCATCCTGCACCAGACCGTATTTCTGCTGCAGGTTATAGATATCAAGCGACCGGGCAACCGCGCTGTACTGTTCCACAGCAGCTGCAAGTTCAGCATCCTCATAGGTCTCTACCTCGTAGAATGCGTATGGGTGACCGCTTGTCCATGTAGCGAAACTGTTTGTGTTTCCATTCCAGCAGTCATTACCATTGTTTGTCGCTGTTGTAATAATGTAAACAGCATTAGTTGTTGTAATGTCGGCATTTGCAGTTGTTGAAGCATCATCATCATTATACGAACCTACACCTGCAAAATTATCTGCCGCAATAGTTCCACCGCTTTTTGCAGCGCTCCACTCGGCAATATATATTTCAGTGCCGGCGTCGTTGTTTGTCGCACCGCCTATGTTTACATATTTTCCGTTGGATACCGATTTTATCTTGTAGGTTCCATCGGTTTCCCCCTTCTCGAATGTAAAGAGGAACTGGGAGTTGTAGATATTCCCATCGGCACGCTTTGTCTTGTTATGGCCGAGAGATGTTCCTGCATTGTAAAGGAAACCGGTACGGTCCTCGGTTCCATTCATAGCAGTGTTGAAAATCATGTACTGCTTGTCTGTTTCCAATGCAGTCACACGGTCACTCTTGGGCGTATAATAATTTTGAGCCCAAGATACTGTTGTTCCTAAAAAGGATAGCAACAGCAGGGTTAATAATCTCGTTGCTTTCATTGTTTTTATTTAATAGTTATATCATTTATAATCTGTTAAAGCCTTGTGAGACACCACTATAATTAGGCAAAATTATAGCAAAATTAAGAACATTTTAGCAAATGATATAAATAGCACTCAAAAGTTCAACAAAATGTCAAGTTTAAACAACAAAACTGCAAAAACAGCAGATGTTTGGTACAGAATGTAACCATAGTTTTTTGAGACATAGAAAAAAGCTGCGAGCAAGCGAGTGTGTGAAGTTTAATTACACACAAAGCGAGCGAAAGCAGGTTCAATAAAGTTAAAAGGAGAGAAGAAGGCATTAGATTAGAGATTTCTCGTCGCTACGCTCCAGAATGACAACAAAAAAATCATTGGTCTTTCATCTGTGTAAGGTTTTGTCATGTTAAGCGTATGCGAAACATCTCCACATATGGTACAAAAAAGGGGCACCCACAAGAGGTGCCCCTACAATTCGAGCTTTGGTTGTTACTTCACCAAAACCTTTTTGCCGTCGATGATGTAAACGCCCGGCTCGGTAATCTCGGTGAGCTTGCGGCCTTGGAGGTCGTAGACTGCTTTCACATTTCCGTATTCACCTTTCACCTCGTCAATGCCTGTTGTGCCCTCGTAGCGGAAGCTGTAAGATGATGAAGCCTGCTGCTCAGGCAACTTCAAGTAACACTTGTTGGCATCGCACTTCACATAACCGCCCTCATTGCTGAGCTGGCAGTTTGCATTATACTCTGCAGCCACCCAATAGAATTTCTCCTTTGCATTGTAATTAACCAACAGGTAAACCCTTGCATCGGTAGCATCAATTGCAGTCTGCATTATCTTACCCTCAAAGAGGTTCGATGCAACAGGCGCAACATCCTCGGCAAGAGCAAACTCAAAGCTTGCAGCCTCAGCAGTGTTCTCACCACGATAGAGAAGAACAGCGGTCCTTGCAGGGATTGTACTTTCAATCAAAGTCAGGTCAATGACATTATCATTAATCGCATCTTCAACAGCGTAGAACACATCAACACCGTCAGGTTTTGCAACAGCGTATGGCAGATACATTGTTGCCCACATATTACCCTTGTTGATAGACTTTACAAAGCTTATGCTTGGGTTCTCAACCTCCTCGAAGTACCAGTCTGTTGACCAGTTCTCGGCCTGAACAATATTGATACCACTATTGTTTGAAGCCTGATTGAAAGCAGCAACTCCACTGTTGTTATGTCCTTCGGTTGTGAGTGCAAGGTTCATGCTGGTACCAGAACCATCGACATAGGTCAATGTCTTTGCGCCATCGACAACACCGTCTGAAATTGCATACTCCACAGCCTCCTCGTCGGCACACTTCCATCCTAAGGCTGCTGTACCAAGCGCACTCGCGAACTTGTACTTGCCGTCGTTGATACCTGTACAAACCCACATAGCACTATTGTCATCAGCCGCAACCGAAACAGGGAATGTTATATTTGCATTGGTATTCGCAATATAGTGAGTCTTGTAGGCATCGGCAGTTCTACTGGTATAGTTCCTTATGCGATAAACACCACCGACAACAATCTCAACCTCCGGAGCTACTTCAAGCTCATAGATTGTCTCACCCTGATCGCTTGTCATCACCGCCCAAACAGTGTTTGCTGCAACAACAGTATCATCGGCAGCCACCTTGTTGAACGCAAGTCTTTCGCCATCGACACCCGGCAGATATTTAAGCTCGGCTGTGCCCACTGTTGTCTGCCAATAGTTACCGCGCAGAACAGAATTTGCAGTGCCG
>JAZQZM010000086.1:0-64615 GCA_045634085.1 Bacteroidaceae bacterium | reverse complement strand
ATGATGGAGAACTTCTTTGGTATCATGAAAACCGAACTGTTGTATTTACGGGAGTTCAAGGATATGGATCACTTCAAACAAGAACTGAAGAAGTATATCCATTACTACAATAATGACAGAATTAAACTGAGACTAAAAGGAAAGAGCCCGGTGCAATACCGAACTCTTTACCAATAAACTTTTTTAATTAATCCGTCCAACTTTTTGGGGTCAGATCACTTTGGGTGCGCTGGTTTTTTCTATTACAACAGGACTGTTGCTTATTACTGATACATGAATCGTCTGATACTCTGCTTTGGAGTCTTTTCAAAAGGATCCTTGCGAATCTCGGTATAACCGATTTTGCTGTATGCTGCTAGTTCCGAGTTGAGTGCAAGTACATTTGCATCTACAAGTTTCTCAAGTTCCTCGGCACTCAAGCCTGCCTTCTTTCCGGCATCATAATCGGCAACAACAAGAGCAACGAGTGCATTCTTGCGTCCTACAACCAGAGACTCCACAACGTATGGCAGGTTGTTTATCTTGTCCTCTATCTCCTCGGGATAGATATTCTGCCCGCTACCAGTGAGAATCATATTCTTGCAACGGCCTTTGATAAAGACATTACCTCTGGCATCAATGATACCCATATCACCGGTTCTGAGCCATCCATCGGGCGTGAAGGCCGCATTGGTTGCCTCTTCATTCTTGTAGTAACCAAGCATCACTGCGTCACCCTTAACCTGGATTTCACCAAGCACACGGCGCGGATTGGCCGAATCGATACGCACCTGAATTGGAGTAGCCTCCTTACCGCAAGAATACTTCACATACTCGGCCTTGTCACTGTATGAGATAAGCGGACCGCACTCGGTCATACCATAACCAACGGTATACGGGAACTTCATACGCTTGAGCAAATCCTCGACTTCGCTGTTTAATGCAGCACCGCCGATAATAACTCCTACGGTAAAACTGTCACCGAATGCAGCAAGCAGCGACTTACGTATCTTGTTGAGAACAATCCTGTCAAGCAAAGGAATCTTCAAAAGCAGTTTAGCGGGATATTTGCGTGTTACAGGGAATACCTTCGATTTGAAAATTTTCTCTATAACCAAAGGCACTGTCAGGAATAAGAATGGCTTTACTACAGCAAGACCACCGATAAGACGTGCCGGTGTAGGTTTACCAGGCATGACATGTACATGACAGCCGCTTGACAATGGGAACATAACGTCAAATGCCTGACCAAACATGTGAGCCATTGGAAGAATTGCAAAGATATTCTTTCCTGCTGCGTTAGGTTCTATTTTGAAACCGAACTCAAGGTTTACCGACAAAGAACGTGCCGGAAGGACCACACCCTTCGAAGTAGCACTTGTAGTACCTGAAGTGAAGCTGATTTCAACAGCATCCTCCATTCCGAAGGTGTCGTTATAATAGTTGACATCGGCAACAGTCATTCCCTGTGGGTACTGTGCAGAGAAAAGTTCACCAATATTCTCACAAGAATTTTCAAACTTACTGTCAACAGAATGTACGACATTCAATTGAAGGTCAATCACACCTGCAAAATCCTCGGTCTGCGCCATTCTCTTATAGCATGCATCATCGGCCTTGAAAGCATTTACTGCATACTCATCGGCAATTATGATGCGGCACTCAGAGAAAGCACTCAGCTCAGCCACTGCTGAGGGAAGGAAATCGGGCAGGAATGGAACTGTTACAGCACCATAAGTAAGTGTTGCATAATAGGCAATCACCCACTCTGCCGAATTGCGTGCATAAAGAGCTACCTTGTCACCCTTCTTGATGCCGGTTTCCTTGAAGATGATATGATACTTTGCAATGTTTTCTGCAACCTGGCCATATGTATAGGTCTGCTTACCGAAATTTGTCACTGCAGGCAAGTCCCAGTGCTTCTTTACAGAATCATTGAAATAACTTACGAAATGTCTCATATTATAGCGTGATTGATTACTTGTTCTCAAAACCGGGTGCAAATTTCTATATTTTTTTTGAAACCTGCAACAATTTTTGCACAAAACAGCACCTTTTGTGCAAAATTTAAGAAATCCACAAATTTCTTTTTTACAGAATCGTTACAAACTTGTACATATCCGTAGCTAAAGACAAATAAAAAAGGAAAATCGGAAATGTGCAACACATTTCCGATTTTTCTTTACCAAAACTATCAATCAGTTTATATGTAACAGGATATTTTACTTGTACATGAAACGTCTGATGCTCTGCTTTGGAGTCTTCTCGAACTGCTCCTTGCGGATTTCAGTGTATCCTATCTTGCTGTATGCTGCAAGTTCTGCATTGAGAGCAAGGACATTGGTATCGATAAGTTTCGCAAGTTCCTCATCACCGAGACCATCCTTCTTGGCTGCCTCGTAATCGGCAACAACAAGCGCTACAAGTGCATTGTTACGTCCCACAACCAGAGACTCTACAACGTATGGCAAGTTCTTTATCTTGTCCTCAATCTCCTAGGGTTAGATATTCTGTCCGCTACCTGTTAGAATCATATTCTTGCAACGGCCCTTGATGAAAAGGTTCTCCTTAGAGTCAAGAATACCCATGTCACCGGTCTTGAGCCAACCGTCGCTTGTAAACACAGCCTTTGTAGCCTCCTCATTATTATAATAGCCAAGCATCACTGCGTCACCCTTAACCTGGATTTCACCAAGTACACGGCGTGGGTTAGACGAATCAATGCGCAATTCAATTGGATGAGCCTTGGTACCGCAAGAGTACTTCACATACTCACTCTTGTCGCGATAAGAGATAAGCGGACCACACTCTGTCATACCATAACCCACAACGTAAGGGAACTTCATGCGCTTAAGCAAGTCCTCAACTTCGCGGTTAAGGGCTGCACCACCGATAATGAGACCGGTTGTAAAGTTACCTCCGAATGCTGTAAGCAATGATTTGCGTATCTTGTTGAGAACAATCTTGTCAAGCCCGGGTACCTTAAGCAGGAACTTTGCAGGAGACTTGCGTGTTGCAGGGAACACCTTTGACTTGAAAATCTTCTCTATCACCAAAGGAACAGTGAGGAACATGAATGGCTTTACTGCTGCCAAACCACCCAACAGACGAGCCGGTGTAGGCTTGCCGGGCATTACGAATACGTGACATCCGCTTGAGAGTGGGAAGAGCACGTCAAATGTCTGGCCGAACATGTGTGCCATTGGAAGGATGGCGAAGATGTGACCGCGGTCTACGACAGGAATCTCGCGCTGTGCGAACTCAAGGTTTACCGACAAAGAACGTGCAGGCAGGACAACACCCTTTGATGTTGCGCTGGTTGTACCCGAAGTAAAACTTATCTCTACTACATCCTCCATGTCGCGTTCATCGCCATTATAATTCACGTCAGCAACAGTCAATCCTGCAGGATACTGCTCGGCAAAGAGCTTGTCCATCTTGTCGTGAGCCTCACCCAAAGAGTTGAGAGAAACATAGTCGACACTGAGGTCCTTGATGTTTACGATGCCTGAGAAACCGGCTGTTTTCTCGAGCATCTTTATGTTGGTTTCGTTCTCCTTGAGACCCTTGATTGCAATATCATCGGCAAGGAGCATCTTGCACTCCGAGAATGAAGCGAGCTCCGATACTGCCGAAGGAATGAAATCGGGCAAGAAAGGTACTGTAACTGCACCATAGGTCAATGTTGCAAAGTATGCGTTTACCCATTCTGCCGAGTTGCGTGCATAAAGCGCAACCTTCTCGCCTTTTTCAATACCAGACTGCTTGAAAAGTATATGATATTTGGCAATGCACTCTGCCATCTGGGCATAAGTGTAAGTAACACCACCAAAGTTGGTAACTGCAGGATAATCCCAGTTTGTCTTTACTGATTCATTGAAAATGCTTACAAAGTGTTTCATAAATCCTTATAATGAATGTTTGTGAATAACCTTATTTATATTTATTGGGATGTCATAAAGATACATACCTCCCGATTAATCGGATGCAAATTTCTTATATTTTTTTCAAATATATTATATATTTCTTAATGATTAACTAAAAATCAACACTATTTCATTACTAACTAGTACAAAAAATACATCTTTTTAACAATAATTCACATTTAAGGAATATTACTTGTACATGAATCTTTTAATGCTCAATTTCGGGGTCTTTTCAAAAGGTTCTTCCTTGAGTTCACATGCCGTAATACGGCTGTACACGGGCAGCCTGCTATTCAAGGCAAAGACATCGGCCTCAATACTCTCGCGCAGTTGTTTTGCAGAAAGACCAGACTCAGTTGCAGCATCCTCCTTCGGCACAACAAGAGCTACAAGTCCATGCTTGCGACCCACAACCAGTGACTCGGCAACAAGCGGTAACTGGTTTATCAAATCCTCAATCTCCTCGGGGTAGACATTCTGTCCGTTAGCGGTGAGAATCATATTCTTGCAACGGCCCTTGATGAAGATGTTCTCATCCTTGTCCATGAGTCCCATATCACCGGTCTTGAGCCAACCATCAGAGGTGAATGCGGCCTTTGTGGCGTCGCTGTTCTTATAATACCCAGTCATTACAGAATCGCCTTTAGCCTGAATCTCACCCGGAATATTGGCTGCATCCTCAGAATCGATACGTATCTCCACACCCGGGTGTGCTACCCTGCCACATGAACGCATCACAAAATCCTGCCATCGGTTATAGCTCAACAATGGACCGCATTCCGTCATTCCATAACCTACAGTATAAGGGAACTTTATCTTCTTCATTACAGCCTCTACATCCTTATTGAGTGCAGCACCGCCGATAATCACACCACCTTTAGTGATGTTGCCGCCAAAAGTATCGACAAGCATTGTACGCACTTTCTTGTATATCAGCGACCTCACTCCGGGTATCGCAAGCAGAACACGCATTTTGCCCGACTCCAATGTAGGCATCACCTTGCCACGGAAAATTTTCTCTATAAGCAGAGGCACCGTGAGGAACATATATGGTTTTACATCGGCCAATGCCTTCAACAATCGGGCCGGAACAGGTTTCTCTGTAAAGATATTGATGTGACAACCTGATGCAAAAGGATAGACAAAATCGAATATCTGTCCAAAGATGTGAGCCAAAGGGAGTATGGAAAGTATCTTATCCTCACATGTAGCCGGTATATTGTCAAGCGCATACTGTACATTCGACGAAATTGAACGGGCCGTAAGCATGACACCTTTGGGTGAACTGCTGGTGCCGGATGTGTAGCTTATGACAGCCAGGGCATCAAGATTATCCCTTTTGTAATTGACATTTTTGGGTGTGACGCCATGAGGAAAACGTGCCGTAAAGGATTTTTCCACAGCGTCTACAACCCCATCAAGATGTCCGTTGCAGTTCTCACGTATTTCAAGCCCCACGACATCCACAAGACCGCAGAAGCCATTGATACCTGAGAACTGAGGAATTATATTGTCACGCTTCAGGTTCGCATATATATTCTTGTCGAGCAACAACAGGCGACTGTCCGAGACACTGGTGAGGTCAAGTATGTTCTGCGGAAGGAAATCGGCCAACAGCGGCACGCACACGGCATCGTATGTAACAATGGCAAAGTATGCGACACACCACTCAGCACAGTTTCTTGCACAAAGGGCAATCTTCTCACCTCTCTTTATCCCGCACTTCTCAAAAAACAGATGCATCCTCTCAATCTCAGATGCAACAACACCATAAGTCAATGTATTCGCACCATAATTGCTTAAAGCAGGACGGTTCCAATTGGCTTTAATCGATTCATCAATGTATGACAGATAGTGTTTCATATATTTATTTTCTTTTTAAAAAACATAAAGTAAGATAAATATCATCTATACATAAATCTCTTTATACTGAGTTTTGGAGTCTTCTCAAAGGGTTCTGTCATAATCTCGCAACGGCTTATCTGACTGTATGCAGGAAGTTTTGAGTTAAGCGCAAGAACATTGTTGTCATAATAGCCCTGTACTTCGCCCTGCGCAATCCCGGCAGCCTTCAAAGCATCGGAATCGGCAACTACAAGTGCCACAAGCGCGTGGTTACGCCCAACAACCAGAGATTCGGCGACGCAAGGAATTCGGTTAATGAGTTCCTCAATCTCCTCAGGGTAGATATTCTGTCCGCTGGCGGTGAGAATCATGTTCTTGCAACGACCCTTGATGAAAACAGTGCCATATTTGTCCTGTATACCCATATCACCAGTCTTCAACCACCCGTCAGTTGTGAAGGAGTTCTTTGTAGCCTCGTCGTTGTTATAATAACCGGTAGTCACCACAGCACCACGCACCTGTATTTCGCCTGGAACGGTTGCGGGATTTTCCGAATCTATTCTGAGTTCAATTGTGGGCGAGGCAATACCACCCCTGTCATCAATATAAGGATGTGACGATGCGGTATAACTGATAAGAGGGCCACACTCTGTCATTCCGTAGCCGACTGCAAATGGAATGCCTATTCTTTTCATTACATCCTCAACGTCCTGACTGATTGCTGCTCCACCGATGAAGAAACCCGACTTATGCAGGTTTCCGCCAAACGTACCAAGTATCGTTTTACGTATCTTGCGGTAAATGAGCTGGCGCACACCGTGAATTGAAGTAAGGAACTTCATTGAAGGTTTGTTCAACACAGGAATCACCTTAGAACGGAAAATTTTCTCCACAAGCAATGGAACAGTAAGGAATATGAACGGCTTAACATCGGCCAATGCCCTTAGAAGACGAGCCGGTACCGGTTTCTCGGTAAAAATATTTATATGGCAACCGCAAGAGAAGAGGAACAAAAAATCAAATGCCAGGCCAAAGATATGTGCCAACGGTAATATCGAAAGCGATGCACCGGGTTCCTGATGCGCAATAGGTACCAGACGTCTTGCAATTTCCACATTTGCTGAAAGTGAACGTGCCGGCAGCATCACGCCCTTAGGCGAACTACTGGTCCCTGATGTATAGCTTATTACCGCAAGCGCATCTACGTCATGACCGGAATAATCGACATCCGACACCGACACTCCGGCAGGATACTTCTTTTCAAATTCCTTTTCAACATCATCAGGTAATACACAGGTATTGCACTTGCAGCCCTCAACAGGAGAATAGGAACAGATGTCGAATACCCCGATAAAGACTTCACTACTGTCAAAGGCAGCAGAGTGACCGTCACGTTTGAGGGCGGCGAGAATATTCTTGTCTACAAGCAGAAGTCTACTGTCCGACAGTTTTGTCAGTTGAATGATATTTTCGGGCAAGAAATCGGGCAACAACGGAACTGCGACAGCGCCATAGCTTGTAATACCAATAAAGGCGACACACCACTCTGCCGAATTGCGTGCAGCTATCGCGACATGCTCACCCTTGGCAATACCATAGCACTCAAACAACACGTGCAACTTTGCGACACGGGCTGCCACTTCGCCATAAGTAAAACCGTTTGCCCCATAATTCGACACAGCAGGCCTGTCCCAATTGTTCTTTATGGAATCCTCGATGTAATATAGGAAATGTTTCATAAATATAATAACAATACAGATTGTATAAATTCTTAAGAACCCGGTTTATTTGACCGATTATGTATGCAAATGTCGCACTTCATTTTCAAAAATCAGCATTTTAGCGATGTACACCTGAGTTTCTTGGCGAAAACCCTAAATATGTGGTAAAATTTTGTATTTAGTGGCGAAATTATGCCACAGAAACATTTGAAAAATGCCAAAAAACCGAATATTCACCACATTTTACAAGATAAAATGTATCTTATGAACAAAAATACACGTATTGACATGAAGTAACAATACACCATTCCCATGCTCGGCCAGCAACGCCCAAAACGACTGCGGCAGGCTTTTCTTTAAGCAATCAACCGTTCCCTATTTTTACAGGCAGCAAAAGCAGTGTCTGAAGTAAAACAAAAAAAGAACCTAAAAATTAGTTTATATGAATAAAGAGACTAACTTTGCAGAAAGCGAAAAACAAAAATAACATAACGGACAAGGGCAGCACGACACTGCCCCATACCCTTAAAATAGAAAGAATCATGGAAAAAGAGATTAAATTCAGTTTGGTCTACCGTGACATGTACCAATCATCTGGCAAATTCCAGCCATTGGCTGAACAGTTGGAGAGAATAGCGCCCGCAATCATAGAGATGGGTTGTTTTGCCCGTGTAGAGACAAACGGCGGAGCATTTGAGCAGGTGAATCTGATGGCAGGCGAGAATCCGAACAAGGCTGTAAGGCGCTTTACCAAGCCGTTCAATGAGGCCGGCATACAGACACACATGCTCGACAGAGCCCTGAATGCACTGCGCATGTTCCCGGTTCCTGCCGATGTAAGACGCATGATGTATAAGGTAAAGAAGGCGCAGGGTGTTGATATTACACGCATTTTCTGCGGTTTGAACGATACACGCAACATAATTCCGTCAATAAGATATGCACTTGAGGCAGGAATGATTCCTCAGGCAACACTCTGCATTACAAGTTCCCCAATCCACACCGTTGAGTACTACAGCAACATTGCCGATGAACTCATCGAAGCAGGAGCAACAGAAATATGCTTGAAGGACATGGCCGGAATAGGACGTCCAGCATTCCTTGGACGACTGACCAAGAGCATTAAGGAGAAACACCCCGAAATAATAATCCAGTACCACGGACACTCAGGCCCCGGTCTTTCTATGGCATCGATACTTGAAGTGTGCAAAAACGGATGTGACATCATTGACACAGCGATAGAGCCATTATCATGGGGTAAGGTCCACCCGGATATCATAAGCGTACAGGCAATGCTCAAGGATGCCGGTTTCAAAGTACCCGAAATCAACATGAACGCCTATATGAAGGCACGCAGCCTTACTCAGGAGTTCATTGATGATTGGTTGGGCATCTTTATGGACAACAACAACAAGCTCATGAGTTCACTGCTACTTACAAGCGGACTGCCCGGCGGCATGATGGGCTCCATGATGTCCGACCTTGCCGGAGTACACAAAGGTATAAACAGCATACTGCAAGGAAAAGGCAAACCGACTTATACTCTCGATGAGCTCATGGTCGAATTGTTCAACGAGGTTGCTTACGTGTGGCCACGCGTGGGCTATCCCCCACTTGTTACACCATTCAGCCAATATGTAAAGAACATTGCACTCATGAACCTCCTGTCACAGGCACAGGACGAGCCACGTTTCAGCCGCATGCACGAGAGTATGTGGGCCATGATTCTTGGCAAGAGTGGGCGTTTGCCTGGTGATGTTGCGCCAGAAATAAAGGAGCTTGCCAAAGAAAAAGGTTACGAGTTCACAACAGCCGACCCGCAGAGTTTCTACCCCGATGCTCTTGACAACTACCGCAAGGAGATGCAGGAACTTGGTTGGGATACCGGCCAGGACGATGAAGAACTCTGGGAGTTTGCAATGCACGAACGACAGTATCGCGACTACAAGAGTGGCGTTGCCAAGGAACGTTTCCTTGCCGACATTGAGAAGGCAAAGGATAGCGAGATGGCAGCAAAGGGAATAAGTATAGAGGAGATAAAGGCCATAAAGCATGCAAAGGCTGATCCGATTGTTGCCCCGGTCAAAGGGCAGGTTGTATGGGAGGTTGCTCTTGAAGGAGTATCACTACCGCCGGCAATAGGCAGCCACGTTAACCCGGACGAAATGTTCTGCGCCATAATCACTCCATGGGGAGAACTCCAGCCTGTAGCTACTGGTTTGGGAGGCCGCGTTGTAGAGGTATGCGCACAACAGGGCGCACACGTGAACCGTGGTGAAATCATCGCTTATGTCCAGCGCGACGAACTGTTCAACTGAACAAGATAATTGAGTCAATATACACGAGGATGACCTTGAAAGTCACCCTCGTGTACTTTAATATGCTGTCCTTAGAGCCGACATAAAGACTTTTATGGCAGTCCTATACAAAAAAAAATTGCAGGCGTTCCTTTGCCGTATAGCATTTTTTCATTATTTTTGTTACGTGGAAAATTTGGTTAAATATACAACAAGACTTGTTGCGCAGTATGACTGCGTGATAATTCCGGGATTGGGTGCCTTTTTGGCACACAATGTACCGGCATCATACAACATTGATGCCTTGACATTCATGCCCCCGCACCGTGCGTTGGGTTTCAACCCCCAAGTTACCGTTGACGACGCACTGCTTGTGTCGGAATACATCTATGCCCAGCATCTTTCGTACGATGAAGCCGGGAAGATGTTGCGCGATGACATTGCAGCACTGCGCAAGGAACTCTCGACAAAAGGAACAGTACGCTTTGGCGAACTTGGAACATTCTGTATCAATGTCAATGGCAAGATTTCATTTGACCAAGCGCCCAATGGCATTGATGACCCGTACAATTTCGGTTTCGAACCACTTGTAATACAGCCATTGCGCAATATTGAGAAGAAGGAGATTGTAATCAAGCATAGCACATTCCAAAGGATAGCAGCAGTGGCTGCAGCCATTGTAATAACATTCCTGTTCGTATCGCCCGTTGGTGACAATGCATATGAGCCTTCAATGCAGGCTGGTTTTGTAACATCTTCCGCTTCAAAGACACAGAAGAATGACATTGTTGCACAAAATAGCATTCAGGAAAGTACCGTTGAGGGTTCTTTTGAGATTGCACCCGTTGCCGATACTGTAACAGAGAACATCATTACAGAGGAATTCACGACTGCAGAGTGTGACGCGACTCCTGTTGAAACCATGTGCGAGAAAGAAAATACTGTTACCGCGGCTGTTATTGAAGAACTAGCTGCAGTTGAGCCAGCCCCGGAAGTTGAAGAGACAATCGTTTCAAAGAGTTTCTCAATCATAGTTGCAAGTACCCCTAATGCTGATAAGGCTCAGCTTGCAATAAAGGAGCTGTCGGCAAAAAAAGAGGCCAACTACTCTGTTGTCGAGGGTAACGGACGTTTCCGTATTGCCTATGGCACTTACAGCAGCAACGAGGAGGCAACCGATGCCCTTTCCGAGGTAAAGAACACTTTCCCCGATGCATGGGTACTCACTCACTAATTAAGTTCCTAATCAAGAAATCCGTTATCTCACGTTACACATGAGCAAGATCATATGCCCAAAATGCGACCATGCCATTGACTTTGACGCTACAGGCTACAAGGAGGGTCAAGCACTGGTTTTCGAATGCGAGCATTGCCGCAAGAGTTTTACCATACGCATTGGCGAGAACAGCGAGGATATACAGACCGAGGATTTCGGACATGTGGTTGTCATCGAGAACACATTCTGTTTCAAGCAGATTATCCCATTGTGCGAAGGTGACAACATGCTGGGACGTTATAACAAGGGTACTGTAATATCACACCCCATTGAGACAAGCGACCCGAGCATGGACCGCCGCCACTGCATCATCAACGTAAAACGCGGTTACAACGGCGAACTCACATATACCATACGCGATAACCAGAGTGTTGTTGGAACATTTGTAATGAACCGCATCCTCGGCAACCGCGAACGCCTGCTCATTGAGGACGGAGCAATCATCACATTGGGTGCGACAACCCTTATACTCCACACCCCCGACGGAGAAGAGTAAAAAATATCAATAATCATAAAACCTGACAGAGGCACTAAGCATGCTTAGTGCCTCTGTCGTATAAGCAATATTCACTTTAGAACTACGACCTGTTTTCCTTCAGTAACCCTGATTTCCTTTCCGTTCAGCATAAGGGTATATTCCATATTTGATTCCACCTCAAGGCGTTCTCCTTCGCGTACAAGCGAAGTTATGACATCACCGAAGCGTAGTTCTTGAATACCATGGCGCATGTCACTTGTACTATGCCACACGACACGGTTCTCTGCAGCATCGGCCCTGATTCCAATAATATTTTCAATGAACATTGAGATTGGAATGAGTCCGCTCCACCCTACAAAATCAGGTTTTACCATATTGACTCCGGTTGCATCGGTTGCCGGCATGTACATGTCGGGAGAATAGAGTTCCCAGATGGTTCCTGTTGACTCATACACCTTATACATTGCAGTCATGTTCCTACGCGCTATAACCGAAGCCAGTTCCTCGTAGCCATTCTTCTGCAGGCCCTTTACCGTCATGTATGTTGTCGGCGCCCACACACCACCACGCCAGTAGCAGCCGCACTTGTCATAATAAGGCTGGTTCGCCGCGAGCGAAGGCAATGGCAAACAGCGCCAAAAGAGGTCCTCATCCTTTATGGCATCTACAAGACGAGCAGTCTGCTCAGGCGATGAAATTCCCGCAAGTATCGGCCAGAACGTAGCAGTGGTTATCCACGGTGTACGCAAGGATGCTGTATCTACATCGTAATAGAGGCCGGACTCATCGTCCCACATGTAACGGTTTATACGTTCGGCAAGGGCTGTTGCCTTTTTTCTGAACACCTTAGCTTTCTTCTTTTTACCGAGTACTGTATAAATCTCGGCAAGGTTATCGTAGCACATCTTTATCTGTGATGACATATCTACCCATCCCATGGCATCTGTTGCCGAATGGATATCGCCATTAGGCGAAGGGCGTCCCATGTCACGTGGGGTGTTATCCATTCCACTTGCCTGTCCGTTTGACCAGTAGAGAGAATGCTCTGTTCCGTGTGCCTTGCGGTTCTCCTCGACCCACGAAACATATCTCTCAATAGGTTCTACGACACGTTCAAGACGCAAGGTATCCTTTGAGAAACGGAAATACTCCATTTCGGCCCAACTGAAAAGTGGCGGATTGATAGTCCTTGCATAGTTAGGGCCAAGCCCCCAATGATGGTCAACACCATCGGCCTCATTGAGTATTCGGCATATCATGCCATTATCGTGCTGACGTGCATAGAAATTGTCATGTGACTCTATGAAAGGGAAAATATGCGATGCATAGCGTCCGAACATTACCATGAAATGCGTATCCCATTGGAAAATCTGTGGCGAGAGCCCCTCATCAACCCAGTTAGACACAAGTGGCGAGCCCGCAGGCGGCTGTTTAAGGTTCGAAAAAGCAATCTCCCATGCCTTCCAGTAGAGCTCGACCCATTCGGGATTCTCATCATAGACCGGAGACGGCAGCCCAGCCCTCACCGCCTCAAAGACAGGCAACTCAGCCGGAACGTACTCCTTCTTGTAGAAATAGCGGCCCCGTTGCTCCTGTGCAAGCAGTGTAAAGAGTGGCAAGACGGTCAATAGAAGTGCAAATACAGCTCTTTTCATCAGATTATAGGATTATGCCACACCTACTGCGGTGGCAGTGTGTTTGTATATATCATGTCTACCCTCTCAAGCTGTTCGGGAGTCAACTCGTTGTAATTGTCCACCGTAAAAAGTGCAATCCTGAAATGGCGCATTGCATCCATCATCTTGAACACCCTGTACCTGAAACCACTTGTGTGCAACGCAATCCACTCTATCCGCTTGCCCGGAAACAACCTGTTGAAAAACAGATGTTTGGCAATAACAGAATAGAAATCAGTAGCCATACAGGAGTATAGCACGCGGTAATATCCCGCATCAATCAACCGCGTGTAGTGCTCATAAGTGAATGCTTCCACAACCATGCGGTGTTTGAGAGCCGGAAAGTTAGAAGCAAGCAGATTAGGATCGGAGACCTTGTCTGTAACCAGATACAGCGAGGTATCGTTCATAAAGAAATCATTCAGCATGCTTGCCGTCAATGGCGTGTAACGCCCATGTATACGTTGGTTCTGGAAGCTAGCAAGCGTCATCGCGCTGTCGCCTCTATGTACATTGCCCGTCATGCGGTTAAAATCTTCCCAAGAGTGTGCTGCAACAAGAACGCTGTCACTCGTGAGCAGCAAATCGGCCTCGATATACTTATATCCATTTGCAACTGCATTCTGCAGCGCCTCGAGTGAATTGGTGTACACATAACCGTCAAGCACACCGCCCGCATGGGCAATGAGTTCCCTTTTTACGGTTCTCTCCTGCGTGACGCAGGAGAGAACAAGGGGCAGAAACAGCAACAGCCACCAGCGCCTTATCATATTGGCGCACAGAGTTTCTCAAGAAACGGCAGCATGTCACCTTCGAAGAACGGAGAGAGTTTCTCAAATACCAATGCATGGTATGCGTTGAGATATTCGCGTGCGTCGTCTCCAAGCAGTTCCGGTACAATAGGGGTTGTATCTATCGGGCACAATGTAAGCGGTTCAAGACAGAAAAAGCTGCCGAACTCACTCTCACTGTAAGGTTTCACAACCATGGTATTCTCAATACGGATTCCATGACGCCCCGCCTTATAAAGACCGGGTTCGTTGGTTACAGTCATTCCCGGCAACAGGTGTGCAGGCATATTGTTCATACGTATCTGATGCGGGCCTTCATGTACATTAAGGAAATGCCCTACTCCGTGGCCTGTGCCGTGCAGATAGTTCTCGCCAGCCTTCCACAGCCACTGACGCGCAAGCACGTCGAGTTGCGTTCCACAGGTGCCTTTGGGGAAGACAGCCTGTGCTAGCGATATGTGACCGCGGAGCACACGGGTATAATCCTCTTTCTGCTCCTGAGTAAGCTCGCCCAGCGCTATTGTACGGGTTACGTCAGTCGTACCGCAGTTATACTGCCCGCCACAGTCAAGCAGAAGGAAACCCTTTGCCTCGAGCAACGCATTCTCCTTTTCGTTCGGCTCATAATGCACAATTGCCGCGTTCTCGCCATAGGCTGCTATGGTAGCAAAGCTAAGTCCACGGAACAGATGGTCCTCACTGCGGAATTCGGTAAGTTTTGCATCAACGTCAAGCTCGTGCACGCCACCCTCTTCAACAGCCGGTTTCAACCAGTGAAGCAGGTTGACCATGGCTACACCCTCGCTGAGCATGGCGCGTTCAAAGCCTTCAATCTCTGTCTCGTTCTTCAAAGCCTTCATCCTTGCCAGCGGAGAGTCGCTGAAAACGCACTTGCCATCAGCCAGAGAGTCCGCTGCAGCAACATTACACTTTGACGGTTGCATGAGAAGTGTCTCCTTATCATAATCCTTGAGTGCCTGCCATATATCGTTATACCCGGCAACAGTGATTCCCTGAGCTGCAAGATATTCACGTACATCATCGGTCAATTTACGTTCATCAATGTACAGCACAGCGCTGTCACGTGTCACAATCATATATGATACCACAACAGGGTTGTATTCAACATCGCTACCGCGCAGGTTTGTAAGCCATGCAACCTCGTCGAGCATTGTCACAAGCATACCGTCTACACCTTCACTTTCAAGTGCACCGCGCAAACGCGCAAGTTTGCTCATTGCCGACTCACCGGCAACATCTTCGGGCATTATTTCGGCTTTGCCAAGCGGAAGCGAAGGACGTCCCTCCCACAGCTCAACGAACGGGTCGTTAGTAACCTCAAATTTAATTCCCTTTGCAGCAAGCGGAGCACTCCATGCTTTGGATTCAACAACAGAGCACACGGTTCCGTCAACTGCAACGACATCACCGGCAGAAAGATTTGCGCACAACCACTCGACTATTGAAGGTGTCACACTGTCACCATCTTTCATCAAAGTGTATCCACTACCCTCAAGCGACTTGCCGGCAGCCAGCCAATAGCGCGAATCGGTCCACAGGAGAGCATTGTCATGTGTAATGACAACTGTTCCTGCTGAGCCATCGAAGCCCGATATCCACTCACGCGACTTCCAGCAGTCGGCTACATACTCGCTGCTGTGAGGGTCACTGCTTACAACTATAAAAGCTGCAATTCCGCGTTGCTTCATGAAATGGCGCATAGCGCCTACCCTATCCATGATATTATTCATAACCTTTTTATATTATAATGCGATGAAACCCGCATAAATGACAGACACGAAAATACGAATTATTTTTCACTTTGTCATGCATGCGGGAATATATTTCACATTGAGTCCTCTTTATCTATTATCACATAAACGGCGTAACGGCTTTCAGGTGTCACTGGAGAGAGATTCATATAACCGCCTTCAATCCTTGACGAGACGACATGCAAAGGATAGAGTTCCTTATTACGGCAATGCTCCTCAAAGGCCTCGCCATTCTTGGAATAGAACTTTACAAAATAGTTTCCGCGTGAACCGGGGAGCACGAACCTGTCATGGAAAATACGCGACACAACTCCCATATTCATGCGCAGATTAAGCTCAATACAGGGATTCAGCCTCGCCACTCCGGCATCGTCATAAATCATCATGTCAATACCCAGATACCCCTCATATCCACTCCCGGCAAGCAACCGTTCAAGCACTGCAGGCAGTACATCTCTTACTGCATGCAGCCTTTCGATATCAATATGCCCTGCAAGCATAGCCTCTATGCGTTCATCGGGAGCAAGCAGATTACCTGTATATGCACCCTTAAAGGTATCGAACATCGAATATCCGGCAAATTTCACCTTGCCGCCGTCAACAAGGAACTCCATTGCGAACTCCGCCCTTGATACCAGGAACTCCTCGCACACGATACCACTCTGGCGTCTTATTACCCCCTTGCAAAACTGTTCCATAGGACGTTCCATGTGTCCAAGTCCCCACATTATACCCTTACCGCTACCTGACCAGGGAGCCTTCACCACACACCGTTCCCGACTGCAGACATATGCAGCTACTTCGTCTACATTAGTAAAATAGCATGGCAATGGAGGGATATCTACACCAGCTTCCTTCAATGCCGACAATATCTTTATGGAAGATTTACGGTTTGATAACATGCGTATGTTCTCAACGCTTTCATCCTGCGGCAAAACAACCTCTGGGATGCCCATCTGTCTAAAACGGCGCAGTATCTGAGGACTCCAGCCCCAGGGAGCAACATTTGAAAGAGAACCGCAATGCGAAGAGTCATATGGCGATGCAATATTGAACAACCGCGACACCTCGTTGTAATACTCCTTATGTATTTCACCGGGGAGAAAAACCGCATCGCCACATTGCGCGAACCACAGAGGCAACGCACCAAGGTCATACGCTATCTGCCTTGCTGCAGGTGGCGCACAATAATTTGCCCCGCCATCGGCAAGGGCAAGATCATTCTCGGGATTGAACAGGTGAAGTATCACAGTGGCTATCTACAAAAAACTGCATCAACGCAGTCCATTCAACACCTCACCGGCGCGATCAGAAGCACCACCACTATCGCCAACAAACCTATTGCTACTCTTCACGGTCTTGAAATTGATAGGTATTGACATCTCGGCACGCACAGGCATACCGTTGCGTGAACCTGGTGTCCAGTACTTCATCAGCTTTACCACACGCACCGCCTCTGCATCAAGTGAGGGAGAAACAGATTTCAATACTCTTACACCAGAAACCGAACCGTCCATACCTACTGAAAAGCCGACAAGGACTTCACCTATTTCGTCATTCAACCTTGCTTCCTCGGGATATACAAGTTCCTTCAGCAGGAAGCTGCGCAGAGCAGCATGGCCTCCGGGATATTCAGGCATGACAATCTTGTCTTTTTTGTTCTGGGCAAAGGTGTGGTTCATCGGTGCTCCTGCAAGAAGCAGCAATATGAATAAAGAAAACAGTTTTTTCATAACTTTATATTTTGTATAGCGCAAATGTAATAAATATATGATTCTGTGACAACGCTTAAAGTTTATTTAACGAAATCACGCAGGAATATACGTTGGTGCAACATAAAAGAGAAGCAAGCTTGCGTGAGGTTTTGAAACGAGATGGGATTGCTTTGCCTGCGGCTACGGCCACCCCTGCCGGGGAAGCCTGGTCAAAAAAAAGAAATCAGGAACAACTTTCATTATTCCTGATTTCTTGGGGTGGTTGATGGGATTCGAACCCACGACATTCAGAACCACAATCTGACGCTCTAACCAGCTGAACTACAACCACCATGTCGCTTTGATTTCTCAAAAGCGATGCAAAGGTATGACATTAATTCCAATATTCCAAACTTTACTGGTTATTTTTTACACAAAACTACGAACTTTTCCCATTTTCGCTTAGAAGAGAGCAAAAACAAAGGAAGCGACCTCGAAAGTCGCTTCCTTATCATATCGTCTCCAAGTTCAATTACTCAGCTTTTGCACGGCGGATACCGCGGCGCTTTGTTGTTGGAGCCTCTACCGGCTTCTCCTGCTGAACACCTGCAAGCTCTGGGTCAATCATGATACGTCCGCAGTTCTCGCAAACGATGATTTTCTTTCTCATGCGGATATCCATCTGACGCTGTGGTGGAATCTTACTGAAGCAACCTGCACATGCATCACGTTCAACGTATACGATACCCAAACCATTGCGTGAGCTCTTGCGGATACGTTTGAATGATGTAAGGAGGCGTGGCTCAATGTTAAGCTCGAGGTCGCGGGCCTGTTCACGGAGCTTCTCCTCCTCGGCCTTAGTCTCAGCAACGATGTCCTCAAGCTCAGCCTTCTTCATGTCAAGGTCCTTGCGACGTTCGTCGAGCATGCTTGTTGCACGTTCAAGTTCCTCGTTCTTCTGCTGCTCCTGCTTTCTTGCATCGTTAATCTTCTTCTCATCATGCTCGATAACAAGACGGTTGTACTCGATTTCCTTGTTCAGGAGGTCGAACTCACGGTTGTTGCGTACGTTCTCCTGGTCGGCTGTATATTTCTCGATGCTACGCTTAGCCTGTTCCATCTCCTCGCGGAAACCTACAACGTTCTCATGAATCTTCTTGATGTCGCTGTTGATATTCTCGATACGTGTGCCAAGGCCCACAATCTCATCCTCAAGGTCCTTAACCTCAAGAGGAAGCTCGCCACGCAGAATCTTAATCTTGTCAATCTGTGAAAGGATAGTCTGCAACTCATAAAGGGTCTTCAACTTCTCTTCTACTGTGTACTCAGAAGGATCTTTCTTTGCCATTTTGTTTATGTTTAAAATGTTAATAATTTATCTTTTAAATTTATCTTGCGTACAAATGAGATTTTCATCACAGGCTGCCCAGCGGGTTGGTATTCACCGTCGTTGTCACTACCCTGATTCCGGGACATGCTCCAAGAATAATCTCCTTGAAAATATCCATTGTATACTGTTCACTCTCATAGTGACCTATTACTGCAACGAGCATCTTACCGGTATAACTGAAAAGGTCGTGATATCGCGCCTCACCGGTTATGTACACATCGGCACCAGCAGCCATCGCCGCACCGGCAAACGAACCTCCCGCACCACCGCAAAGGGCAACACGCTTCACGGCCTTGCCAAGCAATGGAGTGTGACGCACACAGCCAACAGCAAACCTCTCCTTGACACACTGCAGCAACTCAAGCTCATCACACTCGGCAGGCAATTCACCAATGACACCGCTACCCACACTACCCCAACTGTTATTCAAAGAATAGATATCGTACGCAGGTTCCTCGTAGGGATGAGCCTTCAGCAACGCAGCAACAGCCTTGTTCTTCAAGTATGCAGGCAACACTGTTTCAACGCGCACCTCCTCTTCGCGATGCAGTTCGCCCACCTCACCACAGAAAGGATTGCAACCCTCGTTTGCCTTGAAAGTGCCAAATCCATCGACATTATAGCTGCACGAATCGTAGTTGCCGATGTTGCCACAACCCGCCGCAAACAATGCGTTGCGTACCGCGTCGGCAGCCGAAACAGGAACATACACCGCAAGCTTCAGCAACGCTTCCTCTTTTGGAACAAGAATGCGCACGTTCTGCAAGCCAAGCTTCTCGGCAATGCGGTAGTTCACTCCACCCGGAGCATTGTCTATGTTTGTGTGAGCCGAATAGATAGCAATACCGTTCGCCAGTGCCTTGATGACACAACGCTCAATGTAGTTGCTGCCGGTAATGCGTTTCAGAGGAGAGAAAATCAGGGGATGATGCGACACAATGAGATTGCACCCCAATGCAACAGCCTCGTCAACGACGGCCTCGGTCACATCAAGACACAATAAAACCCCTGCAACTTCCGCTTCTGTCAACCCAATCTGCAAACCGGCATTGTCAAATCCGTCCTGCAACGGCAGAGGCGCGAACATTTCAAGGGCATTCGCTATATCCTTTATCCTAACCAAAATTTGATGTAAGAATATTTCCGTCTGCGAAGATACTATTTTTTTTTCATTCCACAAAATTATATAGAAAATCCGCAACCATAAGGCTGCGGATTTTGATCACATCAAGTGTTTGTTTACTTTGAAATCAGTTTACGCGTTGTACCATCGGAATAACGTACAACAGTAATGCCACTTTGAGGTTTAGACAACTTACGGCCGTCAAGACTGTAATAGTCGACCGCATACACTGGAGCACCGCCTACAACGTCCTCAACACCTGTTTCCAAATCATCTATCAATGTAAAGTTATTCCAGTCAGTAGCCTGATAGTCGGCTAAAGTACCCTTTGGTATATGCACCTCAGCACTATAATCGGAGAATGTGGGATAGAGGCGACTGTAACCGGTATAAACCAACTTGGACAACACCGGTGGTGTTGTTGCATGTATGACAATCTTGTCCAATATAACATTCTGGAACGCGGTATGACCTATTTTCTGAAGTGTTGACGGCATTTCAACTGTCTTTAGAGAAGCACACTCTTCATAAGCGCCGTCATTGATATATACGACACCTTCGGACAAAACAACGTTTGTCAAACCTTTACAACGGAAAAAAGCATATTCTCCAATAGAATCGGTACCAAGCGGCAAATCAATCTTTATCAAGTTATCGCAACATGCAAAGGTGTATTCACCCAAAGAAAGTTTCTGTTCTTCGTTTCGTTCTTCAAACTCCACCTTTACAAGATTCTTGGCATGTTGGAACACACCGTTCGGAAGAACCCTCACATTGGCACCGATTACAACCTTATCGGCTGTACAACCACTGGAGGTTGTAAAGAAGAACAGGTTTCCTCTCTTTGCGTCAGGCACATCGTAATACACCTTTGCCAATGACTCGCAATTGCGGAAAGCATAAGTTCCAATAGTCTCTATTGTTGAAGGCAAAGTCAAGGTTGTAAAAGACTTGCAATATGCAAAAGCGTTCTGACCAATATTTTTAAGCGACGAAGGGAAGGATACAGCCTTCAAGAGTTCACAACGGCTAAAAGCATAATCGCCAATCTCTTCCAAATTTTCCGGCAAGTTAATCTCTGTTATATTAGCATTATATTTCAGGCCATAAAGACTTTCTGTACCGAAAGCACTGTCACCGATGCGGCGCAACGAAGACGGGAAAGTAATCTTTTTGATTCTTCCTTTGCTAGCTTCAGAGCCGACATAACTTCCATAGTTGATATGACAAGAGAAGTTGTCTGCAATAGATATTGTCCCCTCGCGAAAATCAAGATGCACATCATTGCAGGATTCATCAAATATATAAGCAAGAGCAATGTTTCCTAAATAAAGGATTTCATTTTTACCGTTCTTGATAAACTGCTCTTGCCAAGGAGTACCAGAGAAAGAGTTGGCATTTACACTCTCAAGAGAAGTAGGGCAATTGAAAGCCTCAAGAGAGGTACAATCAGCGAACGCGGATGTTTCAATTCGTTTGATCGTATTCGGGAACAACAAGGATTTGATGTTCGAACATCCATTGAAAGCACTTTTACCAATATACGAGAGTCCGTTCGAGAATTCAATATCAGAAATCTCCAGACATCCCGAGAATAATCCATTGGGTATGGAATCGAGTGAACATAGTTTCAGTTTCAAGTCATTGGCATCACCAACAAGTGAATGGCAATCCTTAAAGGCGTATTCTCCAATCTTTGAGATTGCACTGATGTCACCGATATTAGCCAAAGCAACACAACCGGAAAACATATATGGCGAAAGTTCTTCTACCGCCAAAGGCATTTTAAATGAACGTAGCGCCGAACATGAATTGAATGCATATTCATCTATCCTCTCGACACATTCAGGCACCTCTACTTCAACAAGGCTATTGCTTCCAGCGAATGCGTACATACCGACATTCTTCGTTCCTTTTGGCAGTACAACACGTTTGAGTTCAGAACCATTGAACGCACCGGCCAACCCTTTGCCATAGCAATTGTAATAACCGTTGCCTCCACCTAAACCATTGACTTCACTATCAACATATTCAACATATGTTGTATCGGATATGTAGCATGTATAATGATTGCCGCTATTCACAAGACCTCCAATCTTAACCGTGACTGTTCCATACGATTCGTCTCCCGAGACGAGTTCAACATCGTACAAATCGAGTGATTCAAGATTGGCAATCCTTCCCGAAGCCTCTTTAAGATACTTGATATCTGCAGCATTCAGTTTTCCCTTAATGACCAACTCACGGATCTTCACACTCTCCAGGTCGGCAACAGCCAAACGCAGTTCACCGGGTTCATCTACGCGCACAGTATCACTTGACCCTTCTGTTGTTGATGTATATACAACAGACAAACTGTACGATGCTTCACCGGCATAATACATATTATCCTCTGGGGCACGTGCAGTAATGACGGCATTACCCGATGCCAAAGGTACAACAGTACCATCTTTTTTCACCATAGCAACATAAGGGTTGCTGCTTGAATACTCTACATTCTGATTTGCACCTTCAAGAACAGGAGCATCAAAAGCTTCACCAAGCACAGCGGTAGCTGATGATTTGCTATAAGCCAGGTTGCGGTCTTCATTTGGAGCACTGTGAGTGACAGCAATACTGTACAGCAACAACTGCGCTACACTACGGTTGCGCATGCTGAATGTTAATGAGATGTGACCACTTCCCTTACCTTGAAATTTCAATTCGGGAGAGACTCCCTCTATTTGTACATCACCAGGAGTAAATACCGTTTCACCCACCTTCACCTCTTTCAATACAATTTCCGTATCCCCGTAAAAGAAGATTTCACTACACTGTATTGCATATAATGAAATATCGGTAACGTCTGTATATTCATTTACAGAAACCATTGTAACAGTACCTGCATTAGGATAAAATCCTTTCTCACCAACAACAAGATATGCATACCCTGCTACCGGGGTCCCACACTCTTCCGAGTTTACATGACCATATGGGTCAACATGCAAAAACGTATCGCTGGACGAAGCTTCAAAAATCCAGCTATCCGCCCACATCTCATCATTAAAATATGTGGTTCTAACTCCGGCTATAGCACCAATGGTAAGAAACAGAGAAAAAAATGCAGTAATATACCTCATATACTTTTATGTTTAAATAATTTATATATTTACGAACCGGGAAATGCATTCCCAAAAAATCAAGCAATTTTGTCGTACGCGGCTTTAATCTGGTTCAGCGCCTTTTCAAGTACCGAACGGGGGCAGCCGAGGTTCATACGCATGAAGCCTGAGCCCTCCTCGCCGAACATTGCACCGTCGTTCATGCCGACTTTTGCCTCGCGGATGAAGAACTCGACGAGCTTGTCATGTGGCAAGCCAAGGCCGCGTGCATCAAGGAATACAAGGAACGATGCCTGTGGACGTATCATGCCCATCTTTGGCATGTTGTCCTTGAGGTACTGCTCCATGAAGTCGATGTTTGCCTCTACATATTCGAGCATCTGCTCAACCCACTCCTCGCCCTGCTCATAGGCTGTAGCGACGGGACCGGTGGCAAACACATGGGCTGTATCAAGTTCACTCTTGCGCAAGAACTCATTGTACTGGTTGCGGATTTCAGGGTTCTGGATAATATGATAAGAGCTCTTAAGACCAGCAATGTTGAAAGTCTTGCTTGCTGCCATAAAGGTGATGCTGTTATTCTTTGCATCCTCGCTGACGCTTGCAAACGGTGTATGTTTGAAGCCCTTGAGTGCCATGTCGCAGTGAATCTCGTCGCTGATGACAAGTACGTTGTTCTTTACGCAGATGTCGCACATGCGCTGCAATTCCGCCTTTGACCACACACGGCCGCATGGATTATGGGGGTTACAGAGCAGGAATACCTTACAGTCCTTCACCTTCTCCTCGAAATCAACGAAATCAATCTGCAGCTGCCCGTCGACAAGTTTCAGAGGGTTGAACACAAGGGTGCGTTCGAGGTCATGTGTAACATGGTGATAAGGGTGGTATACAGGTGGCTGAATCATCACCTTATCGCCGGCTTTTGTAAAGCACTGCAACGCGAAAGAGATTGCAGGTACAATACCACCTACGAAACCAATCTCCTCAGCCTCTACCTTCCAACCGTAGCGACGTGACACCCAGTTCTGGATTGCAGGTCTCCAACGCTTGCAAATGTAGCTGTAGCCAAGAAGTTCGTGTGAAAGACGGTTGCGTATTGCATCGACAATAAAGTCGGGGGTTCTGAAGTCCATATCGGCAATCCACATGGGCAGAACCTCCTCTGTACCGAACATCTCCTTTAAATTATCGTACTTTAGGCAGTCGGTGTGCTTACGCTGTACGATTTCGTCAAAATTGTATTTCATCTGTGTCTATTTTATTTCTATTCTTTTCTCTTCTCTGTTATAATGCACTCCTTCGTCATCAATAAAGGCATTCAATGCTCCGCTGCAGGCAAGTTCGTCCACGGTGCCTGCAATGAGACGTCCGTCCTGCAATATCCACACCTTGTGGGCAAGGTTAAGGGCAATGTCAAGGTCGTGTGTGGAAACGATTATCCCCTTACCCTCAGTTGCCGCAACATGCTTGAGCATCTGCATCAGACGCACTTTGCTCGGGTAATCAAGGTATGCCGTAGGTTCGTCGAGCATGATTACTGCGGTCTTCTGAGCAAGCGCCTTGGCAATCAAACACTTCTGCCTTTCACCATCGCTGAGTGTAAATATATTGCGACCGGCGAATGGCGTGACATCCATTAATTGAATCGACTGTTCGACAACCTCTTTGTCATTATCCCCAAGCAGGCCCAGAAAATTGGTGTAAGGCGTACGACCCAGGGATACAAGTTCCCTCACTGTCATGTCGGCAAGCGAAGAGGTATCGGTAAGCACCACAGCCATTCTCCTTGCAAGCTGCTGCATAGAAAGTGAGGCAACGTCAATACCGTCGTAGATGACCGTACCGCCAAGCGGCCTGTTGTAAGCGGCAAGCGTGCGCAGCAATGTAGATTTTCCGGCACCGTTGCGCCCCACCAGCACAACCAACTCGCCCTTGTCAAGCGTTGCATTTATGCCTGAGGCGACAACTGCATTCCCGTCTTTGGCGGCATAACCTATTGAAAGTTCCTTTATGTCGAGTGCAGCGTTGCTCATTACTTATACTCCATCCACTCGTTGAGCTGCTCAAGGATTTCGTTGCGCATATCCTCGGGCATGTTCAGGATGCGTGCTGTGTGGCTACCGCCGGGTTGGATGAACACCTTCACGTTCTGCTTGTTGCGGTCGCGCAACCAGGTGATGCCACTTGCAGTCCATGGATCAACCTCGCCGTAGATGAGAATCATCTTGGGGTCGTTCTCGGTATAGAAATCGGTAACGAAACGATAGTTGCTGTCGTCGAATTTCACGTCGGCAAACTCCTCGGGCAGGAGAACGCGCTTCAGGTAGCCCTCAACGTCCTCGGCATTCACATACTTATGGAATGGCTCGATGTTGTAGCCATAGTAACCGAAATCCTTCACTGCCTGTACGAAGAATGACTCGATGTTGCTGCCGGCTGCAAAGTAGTCTGGACCACACATCTTCACAAAGTAGTCGAAGATTACCTTGTCTTCAGAGTCAAGCGCTGGGATGGTGTTTGTCGGTGTACCCCACTGCCACATTGAGAACTGATACTCAAGGACCAGTAGGTCGTAGATATTTGATGTAGGCACGCGGAATACAAGGTTATTCTTCAGGCAGAACTCGTCGAACATTGGCATAAGACGTTCCTTGCGTTCGAAGAGCTCGGTCTGGAAAGCACGGATTGCATCGCGATTGGCCTTTGTAGACACCTGCTCAAGGAATGACTCGTGACGTCCATCCTCAACAGCACAGCTCAACGGGCCCACATAAGGTACTGAAACATCGAGGTCCTCGGGATAGTATGCACGAAGGAAGATTGAAGTAGAACCACCCTTGCTGATACCGGTAGAAGCCCATTTCTTTGAGTAGAATGGCTTGAAAGAGGTAATGATTCTGTGGTAATCCTCCATTGAGTTAGCAACGGTGAGGTGCTCCCAATTGCATGGCTGTGGCATTGAACCAGAGAAGTAACGGTACTCTACAAAGATGATGTTGGCATCCATAATTCTTGTGAGCTCCTCCATGTAGCGTGGGCTGCTGAAAGCGTAGTCGGCGCCGTAGCCCTCGGTAACAACAACCACAGGACGGTCATAACCGCGGTGACCGAGCATCACGCGCTGCTCGAATGTACCTGTTGCAGGATTCTTTGGGTCGAGCAACTGTGTGAACTTCATGAGATAGTACTGACGGGTAGTGTCGGCCTTCTCAATCTTCTCGAAACTTGTAACATTTTCAATGCCCTTGAGCATCTTTTCCACCTCATTATTCTGCGCAAATGCGGCAAATGCCACAAACAGGAATGAGGCGAGGAATAAAATTCTTCTGTTCATATCTTATAAATCTTTATTAATCAACACATTAAAAAAGCATACATACAATGCATAATATTTTACAAAATTAAGCAAAGTTGAGGGCATTACAAAATTATTGGTTACCGATTTTGATTTTGACTGTTTCAATGTTTTCCCGCACCTTTTCAATATCGGAATGCTTCCCGGGTAGGAACTTCTGAAGAATGCCCAAAGCATTTTCATAGTATTCAAGCGCCTTGGAATATTCACCGGTCTTTTCATAGAGTTCAGCAATATTATTGTAGCTTCTTGCCACATCGGGATGAGACTCTCCAAAAGAGAGAAGACGGATTTCCAAAGCCTTTCCATGCATTTCCAAAGCCTTTCCGCTATCCCCCATTGCACTATATACTTTTGCAATATTAGTATAGCCAACAGCGACACTCGGATGATTCTCACCCAAAGTCCGTATCCATATCTCCAACGACTTCTTATTCAAATCCAGCGCCCGCGGACTATCACCCTGACAGCTGTACAGATAAGCAATATTGTTATACAGGGCGGCTATATGTTCATGCGATTCGCCATATATCGAAACAAATATAGCCAAAGCCTTTGAGTAATACTCCAGAGCTTTCTCATTCTCGCCCATTATATCATAGACTGAGGCAATATTGTTATAACTTATAGCAACATCAGGATGTTCCTCATCAAATATCGATAACTGGATTCCCAAAGCCTTGCTGTAGAGTTCCAAGGCATCGGCATATAGCCCTTGGGTGTCATATACATTGGCTATATCGTTATATATTGCTGCTACATCGGAGTGGTTTTCGCCAAATACAGCCATGCAGATGTCAAGCGCCTTGTTGTAGAGTTCCAGTGCCTTGTCATATTCGCCTTTCGTATCATAGATATCGGCAATACAATTGTATGTTGTCGCGACACTGGGATGAACCTCCCCCAAGGCCGTGCGTTGGATATCCAGTGCCTTCTCGTACAAATCCAATGCTTTGGAATAATCGCCCAAGGCATCGTACACGTCGGCAATGTGATTATAACATTTCGCAACCGACGGGTGATTCCCTCCATAGACGCCCAGCCTTATTGACAAGGATTCCCCAAAAAGTTCCAGAGCACTGGAATAATCACCTTGCTGATAATATATCTCAGCAATGCTGTTATAGCATATGGCCACGTCAGGATGCCTGTCTCCCAGCACAAGACGCCTTATCGCCAACGACTTCTCATGAAGTTCCAATGCCTCGCGATAATTTCCTTGCATTTTGTATACAAGGGCTATATTATCATAGTCCAACGCAATGTAAGGATGATTGGGCACATACAGCAACAGGTCTATTTCCAACGCCTTATTATAATAGTCCAACGCTAGTGTATAATTTTCCTGAGCATAGCAGACTATGGCGATATTGCTGTATGTGGTAGAGACATCGGGATGCACATCGCCTGATGCGGCAACCAGTATATCCAGCGCCTTCCTGTAGAGCTCCAACGCCTCGCCGTAACAGCCTTGCGCCTCATATATTACAGCGATGTTATTATAGGTTACCGCAATTTCCGGAGCACCCTCAGCAAACAGCGACTGTTTGATTTTCAGCACCTCTCTGTGGAGTTCAAGAGCTGCAGGATATTCTCCCTGCTCATAGCGGACCATTGCTATATTGTTATATGCGGCTGCAACCCCGTAAGATTCTTCTCCTGATATCGAAAGATATATCGCCAATGACTTGCCATAATACTCCAGTGCCTTTTCATATTCGCCGGTCACATCATATACAAGAGCTATGTTATTATAGCATTCAGCCGTTTGAGGATGCACCTCTCCATAACACTTGAGTGCAGACTCCAATGCTCTGCCATAATAGGACATTGCCTTTCCGTACGCAGCAAGGTAATCAAACGCAAAGAGACCGGCATCGGTCTGCCAACGGGCATTCATCGTGTCAAGCATCGCCCTGAGTTCTATATAATGTGCTGCAGAATCATTCAAATGCAGCATCTTGGACAGCTCGAACTTGCTGTAACAATCATCGGCAAGGTCCTTTCTGAGCCTGTCGGCATTAGACTGGTTCTTTTGAAGATTCCTGTTCCTTTCATCAAGTTCAGAACGTTCTTCTGCATTCACCTTGTCAATATCATACAACTCCTTAATGCGCGAATGGATATCACCCTTACTGCTGAGCACAGAATCAGCCTTCTGCAACTCACCATTGAGGATGTATTCGCTTATCTGACGATTGAATTCATTGAGCTGGTCGAAGTCAATACGCGAATAGCGTTCAACCATATCCTTTATGAGTTTCTCATTGTCGGCATGAGAGGCATAGAGCCTCTGCAGTGCACTATCGCGTTCGGCCTTGAGCATTCTCTTGGCCGCATAGAGTCCTTCAATCTCATCCTCGCGCTGCTGTAATTGGCGGTTCAAGGTACGGCGCAGCCTACGTTCGTTGGCAAGTTCAGTCTCAAGCTGTTCTTCGGGAGTAGTGAGCAGTATCTTGAAAGTATCGGGACTGATGGTATACTCCCTTGAGAGGATATCCTTGTCCACAAGGATATAGCCTTTTTTCGTAACCTGTTCAAGAGAGAACTTGTTACTACGAAGTTTGAGACTGAAACACCCGTACCTGTCGCTGCCGACCTCATTAACACCCTTCGCCTTTACAGTAGCATTGGGAACACCCATTCCCGGGACATACTCACCATGGGCATTGATGCGCCCGCATGTCTTCACATAGCCCTGCTGCGTCTGGGCACCGGCTGCGGTTACAAATAAAAGGAGTGCGATATATATAAAGATACGTTTCATGCTTGTTGTGTGTATTTCATGAAAAACTACCTGATTCTTATTTGAGTACTCTCACTGCATGGCATGTGAAGAGTATCTGCCGCCAAGGGCACAGAAGAGGATATACAGTATCTGCACTCCTGCTTTTCCAGAGGAATATCAAATTTCACAAGGCCATCGGCAGCCGATACAGTCCTGACACCGGCAATCTTAATCTCAACACCGGGAACCGGCTCCTCGCCATACTGGTCCTTAATAAAGAAATGCACTCTGCCATAGACCGAGGGGTCACGCGATATTATCAGAGCAAAACTCTCATCAAGCCCAAGGACTGTATCTGTATCAAGAAAATCCCGGCAACGGGTCTTCAACCTCACATCCTCGCCAAAGAACTTGGCTGGTATATTCCTGAACATCGCCAATGACGACAAGTCGGAAAGCGTATCAGTGTATTCCTCTCCATCAACTTCCATTGTCACAACCACATCGCTTGCAGCAGGCAATGCGGTGTTACTGCAATGCTCAGCCACAGACACCTCCACATCACGCGGTTGGTTTGCATGCCATGTAACCACGAGGAGCAGCGACACGGCCAATGCCAGCAATGCACGCATGGCAACCCGGAATGTAAGAAGCCTTTTATGGCGTTGCCAAATGGCATCGAACTCCACACCCAAAAGTTTTGTCACCAGCTGTACATATGCGCGTTCCTTATTGAGCCAAGGCCAACGGTATATTTTCTCATTGATGTTGGCGCCAAGCAGCTCTGGCAAACCAAGTTTTTCAACTATCGGGTTAAAGCACTCCGTTTCATCATTTGTACTATTTGGCTCACCTGCGACAATAAAGAAGTGTATATTCTCAGCACGTCCCAAAGAGTGGAAATACTCAATTTCACGCCCCACCCATTCCGACTTGGCCGAGTTCGGAGAACAGACGACAATAAGATGACGCGAAGCTCTGAGGCGCGACTTCAGTTCCTCGGAAAGATTACCTGGCTGTATATCAGCTGGAGCAAAGAATATCGGCTTCATAGGCCTCTTGGACCAACCATATTTGCCACACATGGTTGAAGACATCTTGTACCCTTCGAGTTTGCGGTGCAGACGCTTACCCCATTTTATATCCTTTGAACTGTAACTTATAAAGGCAAAAAAAGTATACTCCATAACTATCATGTTACTTATCCATCACGGGTAAGGAGTTAGAATTCCGTGCCTTACCGATGACACACATACTGTGTTGTTACAAATATAGTCAATATTGTTAAATTATCCTATCCTAGCACAAATCCTGACCGACTTGTCATTATTTTTTTGTTCTTATGCAACTGTCATACCTTTTGTGTCATTACAGCAACCTGCCACGCAGTGAGCATCCATATCTTTGCGAGAAAAAAAGATGAAAAAGAAAAAGATTATCTTCAGCACTTCGGGCGGAACACCGGCAATGAGATTCCTGACCGGCATCATCGACCATTTCGGCAACGAAGAAATTGAGCACATAGCAGCACAGATTGCCGCAATGTGCCGCAACACCGCACTGACAATAAAAGCTGTATCAGAAGGTGGATTGACAGTACTGCATGGCAGCACAGCAAAGAGCATAATCATCAATGGCAGCACAATGGAACTTACGGGTGAGAATCTAACTATCGAGAACAATACAATAATAATAGAAGAACAATAATAATCATGGCATCAATAAACAGAATAAAGATTGGAGACACTGTCTACGACCTTGTTCCGCAGATAGGCACCGGGCTGCAGTTCGGCACGAGCCTCACAAACGGGAACACTGTATACATAAACATAGGCAAGGCCAAAAGCGACAACACTACATTGCCCGAGACAGGCATGAGCATTACACCGGACGGGTTCATGATTGACAGCGCAAAATTCACGGCCTATCTTAAGGCACTCGGCTTCAAGACTGCATGACAGGATGGTTAGTATTGTAATAACTGCATACAACGTAGAAAAGTGGATAAAGGAGTGTGTAGCGTCGGTGTGCAGACAGACTCACAGGGATATTGAGATTATAGTTGTCGAAGACTGCTCTACCGACTCTACACGCGAAATCCTCCACGGTATTGCCGATGCGAGAGTAACCGTGCTGTGCAACAAAGAAAACATTGGTGCCGGGGCTTCGCGCAGGCGAGGCATTGAGGCTGCAAACGGAGAGTACATTCTGTTGCTCGACGGTGACGACATGCTTTCCAATGATTTCATAGAATGTCTTTACAGCAAAGCCATAGAGAGTGATGCCGACATTGTAAGCGGAGGCATTACCGTAATGCACGAAGACGGCAGAATGAAAGCATCGTCATACGGCGAGTGCTGTACCATGGGGGATGAGAAAATTACGGAATTCTGGGGAGAGAAGGTCGTTTTCATGAACAACAAGCTCATAAGGCGTTCGCTGCACACGCAGGTACCCTATTGCACGCGCCGCTTCATTGAGGACACGCCGGTCATTATCCCAATGCTTTACCTAGCCAATAAGGTGGTGTATACCGGAAACTGCGGCTACATTTACCGCATGAACAGCGGAAGCCTCACACACCGTGCATCGCCATTCAAATATGCATTGTTTCGTGCCCTGTGCGCCGAGGACATAATCGCATTCTTTGAGAAGCACGACAAGGAGTTCCTCAAGCGGTTGCCGTTTGCCGCTGCGTATTCGCAATGCGTGAATGAGATTAAGAAGTGCCACCCTAGCGCCGGAATGATTGATCCGTTCAGGGATGAGTGGATTGAGTTTAGCACTAAATTGATTGCAAGGCTGATTTGAGAAAGAACATTAGAAGTGGATAACCCAAAAATTGGGTTATCCACTTCTAATTACGAGGTAGAATAAAAAGAGTTGTTTTTAGGCGTACGAAGTCCGAAAAAGCGCAGTTTACTTAGCGTAAATGAGCATTTTGAGGGCGAGCACAACAACAAAAGAACCTTTTTAGTCGGCCTCTATTTATTATGCATGGACTTGACCGTAATCAATATACCGGAGCCAAGTTCTCGCGCTCAATGTCCTTGAAGTAGTTTACAGTACCTACCTTCAACTCTGCAGTAGCTGCATCGTCGCAAACGATGATACCGCTCTGGTGCATCTGAAGAACGCTGATAGTCCACATCTGAGTAATGCTACCCTCAACTGCGTGATAGAGAGCCTGAGCCTTGTTGTGGCCGTTAACAAGGATAAGAACCTCCTTTGCATCCATAACAGTCCCAACACCTACAGTAACCGCTGTCTTTGGCACCTTGTTGATGTCGTTGTCGAAGAAACGAGAGTTAGCGATGATTGTATCTGTTGTCAAAGTCTTGATACGTGTGCGTGAAGCGAGTGATGAACCTGGCTCGTTGAACGCAATGTGACCGTCGGGACCGATACCGCCAAGAAAGAGGTCAATACCACCATAAGACTTAATCTTCTCCTCGTAGCGAGCACACTCGGCAACAAGGTCCTCGGCGTTACCGTTGAGGATGTTCACGTTCTCCTTCTTTACGTCAACGTGGCTGAAGAAGTTGTTCCACATGAATGAGTGGTAGCTCTCGGGGTGCTCCTCGGGAAGACCTACATACTCGTCCATGTTGAAAGTAACTACGTTCTGGAAGCTGACAACACCCTTGTTGTAGAGGTTGATGAGCTCCTTGTATGTACCAAGAGGAGTACCACCTGTAGGCAGACCGAGAACGAAAGGTTTCTCAGCTGTAGGGTTGAAATCATTAATTTTCTTTGCTACATAAGATGCAGCCCAGCAAGAAAGCTGCTGGTAGTTTGGCTGAATAATTAAACGCATAATTGTTAGTATTTAAAAATTATAGTATCCTCTATTCTTAAGTTTATCAAACTGAGAATCCATCTTCACAAACTTCGGAACTTTGATGTTGTTGCCGGCAATTACCGTATCCTTGTGCAAAACCATCACCAAAGTGCCGTCGTAATCATTGAAAAGCGAAGCGCCACCCACATTCCCACGCATCAGGGGCTGTGGTTCGGCCACCCAAGGGCCGTTGAGCCAATGTCCCATTCCACAAGTGGTATACGCCACAGCGACAACACTCTCATCACCGTCATACGCCGTAAAGAGCAAGCCAGCCGAACCCGTATCGGTATAGAACAGGAATGGAGCCTCTACAGGCTTTCCGCCTTTGGCAATCTCCAAAGAATTCTCAGCACCGCTGAACATTGCATACGACTCACCCATCCTCTTCTCGAGACTGTCGGTAAAACGCATGATTTTCAGTTCACCACCCTCCTTATCGGAATCACTGTATATCATATACCCCGCATTCAACTCATCGACACAGAATGTCGGGTGCCCGGCAATTTCCTCTTCACTCAACAGTGCCGTCTCCTTGCCAACAGGAACATAAGGGCCTGTAATGTTGTCCGATACAAGCACCTCGCATGAACGGCGCATGCCACCATCGGCATTGCGTCTGTCGAACGAAGCCATATAATAGTAACGTCCGTTGTAATTGTGTATCTCGGGAGAGCTTATGGCACATTCTCTGCCATACCACACTTCATCGCCGATTTTGAGTACATTGTATGGACCGTTCCACACCCTAAGGTCTGCACTTGTCCACATGCAGCCACCGTCACCCACCATGTAATACATGTTCGCCTTGCGTTCATACATGACGAACGGATTGGCAAGTTCCATTGTATCAACGGCAACCTCACGTGCTGGAGAGCCGTCCGGGGTAGCAAGAACCCATTCCGAATCACATGGAACAGATTCCACATTGTTGCTTTGCTTACCGCAGGACAAGACAAACAACAGCATCAGCATATATGGGAAAAAGCCACTTTTCAACTCAAAAACATATTTATTCGTAAAGATAAGCATTTTTAAACAAACCAAACAAGCAAAAAAGCAAAGAAAAACATTTTATTTTCAGAAAACAGCCCGAGCAATATAAAAGAGGTTAAAATTATATCTATTTGACACGGTGCCAAAAGCCGCAGAGAGGGCATATTTGTTTAACAGACAAACCATAAATTCTACAACCATGAAGAGTAAAAGAATTACCTTAATTCTGCTGGCCCTGCTCTTTGCAGCGCAATCATCACTCATTGCACAGGAGAAGAAGATGACCCGCAAGGAGAAAGAGGCGGCATGGCGCGCCGCAAGACTGAAGAAAAGGGCGCAAGAGGAACGCGAGGAGATGCACAACGACTCCATAGCATTCATGCAGGCCATCAACGCCGTTAAGAACGGTTCGTGGGCATTGGAGGCCTCGAACGTGACGTTTGACAACGGAGTGACACGTTTTGTCACAGAGAGTACGAATTTCGTTTCTGTAGACGAGGGACAAGGGACTGTACAGACTGCATTCAACAACAGCAACATCAATTCGCCGAACGGACTTGGAGGCATTACCCTTGAGGGCAGGGTAAGTGGAGAGGATATGAGAACCGACAAAGAGGGCAATGTTTACCTCAGTTACAACATACAGGGTGCCGACATTTCGGCAACTGTAAGCGTCGTGATTACAGCTTACACAAACCAGGCAACTGCTACCGTCAGTCCCAACTTCAGCAGCCGACAGATGACAATGAGTGGATACATCTACCCCTACGACACAGCCGGCATAATCGAAGGTAGTTCGGGGTACTACTGACTGACAGGCGACACCACACCTGCATGGTATTGGTACTACCCTGCCGTATACCGCCGACCGTTCACGCCACCGGCATACAGGCCGGCACCTCCTCCAATACCCCCGATGCCGTCAAGACCCCCGTCATTCGGTAGACCGGGAACAGGCGGCAGCACAAGACCTCCGGGTTTTGGTGGACAAGGAGGTTCAACCCGTCCACCTGGGTTCGGCGGACAGGGCGGAACAAAAAGACCGCCAGGTTTTACAAGATAACAAATAAAAAGGTCACGTGCACGCACGCGACCTTTTATTAATTTACGGAGCAAATCACTCTTCAACTGGCTTCATGTTTGTATAAACGTTCTGAACGTCGTCGTCCTCCTCGAGGCGTTCAACAATCTTGTCGATTGTAGCACGCTGCTCCTCAGTAACGTCCTTCAGATCGTTAGGAATGCGTGTAAACTCACTACCTGTAATCTCAAAACCCTTCTCCTCGAGTGTCTTCTGGATTGCACCGAACGACTTAGGATCACCGTAGATTGTGATTTCGTTCTCCTCCTCATCGTACTCATCCTCTACACCGTAGTCAATAAGGTCGAGAATCAGTTCATCCATGTCAAGATCCTCCTTCTTGGTGAATGTGAACACACTCTTGTGTGTGAACATGAAGTCAAGGCTACCCTGTGTTCCGAGTGTACCGCCGAACTTGTTAAACACGGCACGTACGTTGGCAACAGTACGTGTTGTGTTATCTGTAGCAGCATCAACGAACACGGCAATACCGAATGGACCGTATCCCTCGTATGTTACCTCCTTGTAATCCTTCTGATCCTTACCCATCGCGTTCTTGATAGCACGCTCGATGTTGTCCTTTGGCATGTTCTCACGCTTTGCATTGGCGATGATAGCTCTAAGGTGTGAGTTGGTATCAGGATCGGGACCACCAGCCTTAACGGCAATAGCAATCTGTTTTCCTACACGGGTAAACACGCGTGCCATGTTACCCCATCTTTTCAGTTTCGCAGCTTTACGGTATTCAAAAGCTCTACCCATAGTAATTATATTTTAATTTATTGTTTATTTATCAGTCTTACCTATTCTCAGGACACTTCAACGGTATAAAACAGGAAAGCATTTTCAGTTTTCACCTTTTCACTTTTCCTTTATCTCTGTACGGCACCCAGGCGCTTCTGGAAGTTCTCCATGAGACGCGCCATTGTCTTGTCAATCACCTTGTCATTGAGTGTCTGGTTGTCATCCTGGAGAATGAAACTTACAGCATAACTCTTCTTGCCCTCTTCGAGATTCTTACCCTCGTATACATCGAACAAGGTAACAGCCTTCAACAGTTTCTTCTCGGTTTCGCGTGCAACCTGCTCAATCTGAGCAAATGTAACATTCTTGTCAATGAGCAACGCAAGGTCACGCTTCACTGCCGGATACTTGCTTATCTCACCATAGCCGATTTTGGCATTCTTAACAGCCTTCATGAGTTCGGTCCAATTGATGTCGGCATAGAGTACCTCAGCGTCAATATCGAAACGCTTTGTAACCTTCTTGCGCAGGATACCGAGCTGTGCTACAACCTTCTTGTTGTTCTGGACCTGTACCTGGATTGCAGCAGAGAACACATCGTCGCTGAATGTTGTCACAAGACGCATACCGGGTTTGAAACCGAGGCGGTCGAAGATGTGCTCGACAACAGCCTTGAGGTCATATACCGACAATGGGCGGCCAGCTCCAATCCATGAAGACGCGACATTGTTGCCGGTCATCCACAAAGCAAGGTGATAGCTCTCGCTGTATGGACTCAGAATCTTCTCCTCGACACGCTTGTCGGCATCGAAGCGGTAACAGTTACCGAACTCAAAGAAACTGAGGTCGGTAAACTTGCGGCTCACGTTGCGCTGTATGCTCTCAAGACCGCCGAACAGCATTGTCTGACGCATTACATTCAGGTCGTTGCTGAGTGGGTTCATCAAACGCACAAGATTCTCACTCTTGAAGCTCTCAAGACCATCATAATAACCGGCTGCGGTGAGTGAGTTGTTGAGTATCTCATTGAAGCCACAACCGACAAGCTGCTCCGAAACCAGGTTCTGCAACTTGTGTGACTTGTCCTCGGCACCCTTGGTTATGATTGAAGAGTGAAGTGTTGTATCGAAGTTGATGTTGTTGTAGCCATAGATGCGCAGGATATCCTCAACAACGTCGCATGGGCGCTGTACATCCACACGATAAGGAGGAACAAGCAGCGAGAGTCCATTCTCGGTCTCGGCAGCAATCTTCATCTCAAGTGATGTAACAATGCTCTTTACTGTCTCAGAAGCAAGTTCCACACCAATGAGGCTGTTTACATAACTGTATTCGAGTTCAACCTTGAAATCCTCTGCGGGAGCAGGATAGACATCCTTTATATCCATTGAAATTGTACCGCCGGCAAGCTCCTTGATGAGCATAGCGGCCTGCTTCAATGCATAGATTACATTGTTGGGGTCAGTGCCACGTTCAAAGCGGAACGAAGAGTCGGTCTGCAGTGCGTGACGGCGCGATGTCTTGCGCACCCATGTCGGGTGGAAGTATGCACTCTCAAGGAAGACGTTCTTTGTCTCCTCGGTTGTACCTGACTCAAGACCACCGAACACACCGGCAATACACATTGGCTCCTCGGCATTGCATATCATGAGGTCGCGTTCCGACAGTTTGCGTTCAACGCCGTCAAGAGTAACGAAAGGAGTACCCTCGGGGAATGTACGCACAACAACCTTGCCACCCTTGATCTTGTCAGCATCAAAACAATGCATAGGCTGACCATAGGCGTGGAGTATATAGTTTGTAACATCGACGATATTGTTGATTGGACGGATGCCGATTATCTGCAGTTTGTTCTTGAGCCACTCGGGACTCTCCTTTACAGTAACACCCTTTACAGTAACACCGGCATAGCGCATGCATGCTTCGCTGTTCTGTACCTCGATATCGATATTGAGTGAATTGTCGTCGACTTTGAAACCATCGCATGAAGGACGATGCAGAGCACTGCCGCCTTTATTCTGCATTGCAAAAGCATAAAGGTCGCGTGCAACACCGTAATGTGAGCAGGCATCGGCGCGGTTAGGGGTGATATCAACACCTATGAGATACTCACTCTTGATGTTGTAGTACTCCTTGACCGGTGTACCGGGAACAGCATCGGCAGGCAGAACAATGATTCCGTCATGACTATTGCCGATACCAATTTCGTCCTCGGCACAAATCATGCCATGAGACTCGGCGCCACGTATCTTGCCTTTCTTTATTGTAAAGCACTCGTCACCACTGTAGAGCTTAGTACCGATGGTTGCAACAACCACCTTCTGGCCGGCAGCTACGTTGGGAGCACCGCAAACAATCTGCACTGGGTTACCGTCACCCAAATTCACTGTTGTTATATGCAGGTGGTCGCTGTCGGGATGGTCTACACAAGTGAGAACCTCACCAATGACCAGCCCCTCAAGGCCACCCTTGATTGTCTGCACCTCCTCTACTCCATCAGTCTCAAGACCAATTGAAGTAAGGGCTGCTGAAACTTCTTCGGGAGTCATGTCAAAATCGACATACTCTTTAAGCCAATTATAAGAAATGTTCATATTATATTTTGTTTTTATATTCCTCAGACAATGGTTAACAGGAAGGTACTTCCCAAGTCGCCTCCTGCACCTTTCCGTTCAATCTGCAAAGATAATTTATTTTCTTAAAAAGATAAAGAACACACCTATATAATTTAAGGCATTCCTTGAATAATCAGGCTATGACCGGATATTGGCAAAGCAAAGACAAAAAAAAAGCGACAACCCGTGATTACTTGAATTGAATTCATTCAGGATTGTCGCTTAAGCCAATATACCGTCTTGGCACACGTCATGAAACCTGTTGCCGGTCAGTTCTGTTTACTCAAAACATCATTTCGTAAACCAAGTCAAGAACTTCCTTCACCATCCCATCCTTTTCAATCTCTTCAACTATAATACCACCGACAATCTCACCAATCCGATTGACACGTTCAACAACAGCATCCTCTACAACAGACGGAATTTTACCATCATAAGAATCCGTGACCGGAGCACACGCAACTAATGCAACTGTTGCAACCATAATTAAAAACTTCTTCATAATAATAGATTCTGGTTAAACAGCGAAAAGCATCTCAACTCGACTGTAATTTATAGCGCTATTCTACAATAAATACTTTTTCAGTATCTCTTAACAAATTACCACACTGTCATTTGAATCACAGTGACATCTTATCGACAAAAGCACTGCCGTTCCAATCATAGCAATGTATTATCATTCCACCATTATCGCCTTTCATTTTGCAAAGAACCACACGCAACGCCTTGCAGTGGTAGATATCATCATACACAAAGTCAGCAACTATTTTGTTCTCCTTATCGACGACACCCCATTTACCGTTCAAGCAGACTACAGCCAGGCCGTCACAGAAATCCTTGCAAGATTCATACCTGCATGGTATCACCTCTTTGCCGGCAGTGTCCACATAGCCGAGCCTCTCATCAACCATAACAGAAGCCAGGCCATCGCAGAACTCCCAACATCTGTCATACCGGCAGGGAGTCACTTCATTACCGGTTATATCAAGAAAACCATATTTGCCGTCGGATTTGACAAGCGAAATACCGTTTTCAAATTTAGGTTTCTCGTCATACTTACACGGAACGACAAATTCTCCGTCCTTACCGACAAATCCCCACTTACCATCATGCAGGACAGGCACAAGCTCCCCGGAGATGCCAACAGAGGAATCGAAGATACCACCCTTATAATCATAGACAAAAGGCACAACGCATTTCCCGGCCTTGTCAATATAGCCATACTTGCCATTCAAATTGACACGCGCAAGTCCCTCGGAAAAATCACCTGCAGCATCGTACATAAAAGGAATAACGACCTCGCCGCAACTATCAATATATCCAAGCTTGTCATTCAATTCAACACGTGCAAGGCCCTCGGAAAACATACCGACGTAATCATACTTCATAGGAATTACAACCTCTCCTTTGGTATTTATATAACCACATTTGTCGTTCAATTCAACACGTGCCTGGCCATCGGAAAAACTATAGACATTATCATATATCATGGGAATCACAACTTCCCCGAGCTTGTCAATATAGCCATACTTGCCGTCAAGTTTGACATACGCCAAACCTTCGTAAAAATTACTGGCATAATCATAAATCAGAGGTATTACCAGTTTACCCGCCCTATCAAAATAGCCATATTTGCCATCCTTATAGACATACGTCAGACCGTCGGAGAATCGACCTACACCATCATACATGCAAGGCACCACTTCATTACCATCCTTATCCACAAGACCACACTTGCCCCAATAATTAACTTCTGCCAAACCGTCAACGAAATCATTCAGATTCGTGTATTTGCAAGGAACCACTTCATTTCCGTCTTTATCTATAAATCCCAATCCGTGATTGCGTTCAACGGCAGCTATTCCATCAACAAAGTCAAAGCATGCATCATACTTGCAACGCACAACCAAATTGCCGGCTTCGTCAATGAAACCACACTTGCCATCACGCCTTACGACAGCCTTTCCTTCCTTGAAATCGCCTATATAATCATATCTTTTCAGAAATCTCAGGCGTGTTTCAAGAGGTTGCTCAAGCAACGGTTCGGTATACACATGCGTCTCAGAAACGCCACCCAACAGTTCAGACAGAATAAACCCGCACGACGTAAGCATCAAAGTGACAACAAAAGACACTGCACACAATGATAATCTAACAGTTTTCATATCATATTAATTTAATTAACACCAAAATGGATGTATACGAAAAGCGACAGTCCACGTTTCATTTGAATTAAGTTTATCATGGATTGTCGCTTTTACCAATATACGGTTATGACACGTATTATCCGTCACTCTTTTTTATTCAAAAGCAATTTCACAAATCAAGTCAACAACGTCGTTCAACAACCCATTTTCTTCCATATCATCAACCAAATCGTCAACCACATCAACGGCAATCTCATCCATATCTTCAGCCAAATCGTCAACCACATCAACGACAATGTCTTCCATATCATCAGCCAAATCGTCAACCACATCAACGACAATGTCTTCCACATCATCACACACATCGTCAACTACATCGCCGAAGAGCTCTGCAAGCACATCGGCACATTCAACAGTGACATTCTCTATGACAGACAAGGTTTCACCATCGTAAGAATCCGCAATCGGAGTACATGCAACGAATGCAACTGTCGCTATCATCATTAAAAACTTCTTCATAATAACAGATTTTTGTTAAACTTTGGGGAGAATCACAACTCGACAGCAATTTTAAGGCATTAATTTATAAAATCAAAATTTTAATATAAAAATCTGGTTTACAGAACCGGAACGGTACAGGAATCACAATTCCAAAAGATTCCCGTCCCAATCATAGCAATGCAGGACGCTTTCTCCTCTTCTGTTTTTCTTTTCAAGAAGTATGATGTTAAGAGGCATTGGACCGGGAATAAGATTGTCATAGACAATATCTATCACTTCTCTGCCATATCTGTTTACAAATCCAAGTTTACCATTGAGTTCAACAAGTGCCAATCCGTCTTCAAAATCTGCAACTTTATCATACCTGAAAGCAACTTTGTCGTTTCCGTTTTTGTCGATAAAGCCCCATTTGCCATCCACAAATACAGCAGCCCGTCCCTCTTTGAAATCCTTAGCCTTGTCATAAACATAAGGAATCGCCAGTTCGCCAGTCTTATCAATGTATCCCCATTCTCCATCTATTACAACTACGGCAAGACCTTCGCTAAAGTTTGTGGCACCATCAAACACAAATGGAATCCTTGACTCTCCATTTTTATCAATAAATCCCCATTTGCCACCATATTTCACACAGGCCAAACCGTCACAAAAGCTCAATGCATAATCATATATACTAGGAATCACATACTCTCCAGTCTTGTCAACAAAGCCCCATTTGCCATTCAGACAGACAGCGGCATTGCCTTCAAGAAATTCCCATGCACAGTCGTAGATGCAAGGAATGACTTCCTCGCCGGTTTTATCTATAAAACCAAATTTGCCATTATTTTCAACCGAAGCCATGCCTTCACTGAAATCGGAAAACCTGTCATGCGTACACACGAACATAGGCTCACCATTTTTATCCATGTATCCATAGACACCTTCGTATCCGAATGCAGCCAAACCGTCACTGAACTCCCATACGTCATCAAGAATGCAAGGAATGACCTCCTCGCCATTCGCGTCTATATATCCATATTTTTCGCCCAATTTTACAATAGCTCGCCCATCATGCAGTTCTTTTACGACACTGTACTCTTCGGCAAGTTGAAGACGTTGTTCTATATCAAGATGAAGGAATGACTCTTTACCCTTCATTTCACTTTCAAAACCAAAGCAACCCGAAACAAGCATTGCCCCCATAACGGCAACCAATGCAAAAAAACTGAATTTCTTCATCATAACCATTTATTTAAAGTTTATTGAGCACAGACAGCAAAAACCGGCAATACGCGAATGACATCCGCGGTTTTGCAACGACCACCGCCCTATTTTCACACATTCTTAGCAAATGTAAAGAAAATTATTGTTATCTTCGCAGACAGATTAAAAAAAACGAAATTATGAGCAAGATTATACTTACAGGCGACCGTCCAACAGGCCGTCTTCACTTGGGACACTATGTAGGTTCTCTCCGCCGCCGCGTGGAGCTTCAGAACTCGGGTGTATATGACAAGATTTTCATCATGATTGCCGACGCACAGGCGCTTACCGACAATGCCGACAACCCGGAGAAAGTCCGTCAGAATATCATTGAGGTTGCACTCGACTACCTGTCGGTAGGTATCGACCCGTCGCAGTGTACAATTTTCATACAGTCACAGGTTCCCGAGCTTTGTGAACTTGCGTTCTACTACATGAACCTTGTTACCGTATCGCGCCTGCAGCGCAACCCGACCGTAAAGACCGAAATCCAGATGCGCAACTTCGAGACAAGCATCCCTGTAGGTTTCTTCACATACCCCATCAGCCAGGCATCGGACATCACAGCGTTCCGCGCGACAACCGTTCCTGCCGGTGAGGACCAGCAGCCAATGATTGAGCAGGCACGTGAGATTGCGCGCCGCTTCAACGGCATATATGGCGAGACACTTGTTGAGCCTGAGATTCTGCTGCCTACAAATGCAGCCTGCCTGCGTCTGCCAGGTACAGACGGCAAGGCAAAGATGAGCAAGTCGCTTGGCAACTGCATCTACCTGTCGGACACAGCTGAGGAGCTTAAGCAGCGTGTAATGTCAATGTACACCGACCCCGACCACCTGCGCGTTCAGGACCCGGGCAAAGTGGAGGGCAACACCGTGTTCACATACCTTGATGCATTCTGCCGACCCGAGCATTTCGAAAAATATCTGCCCGAGTATCCAAACCTTGACGAGTTGAAGGCGCACTACATGCGTGGTGGTCTAGGCGACGTTAAGGTAAAGCGTTTCCTCATTGCAATCCTTGAGGAGGAACTTGCCCCAATACGCGCACGCCGCAAAGAGTGGGAGCAGAAGATTCACGAGGTATACGCATTGTTGCAGCAGGGTTGCGAGAACGCACGAGCCGTAGCGGCCGACACACTGAACGATGTTCGCCGCGCAATGAAGATAAACTATTTCGAGGACAAGGAACTCATCGAAGAGCAGGCAAAGAAATTCGCTGAAGGAAAGTAACAATCCAACACTATAATAAACAGATGAAGGCTGTGGAGCTCCACAGCCTTCATCTGTTTATTATACACACTTCCAATTACATAGAAGAGAGACTTTCATAAAACATTCCTTTAGAACGGCACAGGGCCGTTGCCGGCGCCCATCAGTTCAGGTGGCATCTGGTCGTTCTGTATGTAAGTAGGTATATCGGGGATATACTCCGGCTCCGCCGGCATCGCTGCATTCATCTTTGAACCGCGCATTACAGGCATGTCACCCGGTGGCGGTGGCGACAGTGTCTCGTCATCAAGATTCATGAAGCGTGCATACTCCTTGCGGAAGACAAGCGGCACATTGTCAAGTCCACCATTACGGTGCTTTGCAATGATAATCTCGGCCTTGCCTCGCCAGTCGAAGTCACCGTCCTTATATATATGGAAGTACTCGGGACGGTTCACGAACATTACGATATCGGCATCCTGCTCAATGGCTCCCGACTCACGGAGGTCACTTAACTGAGGACGTTTTCCCTCAATACCTTCACGGCCCTCGACATTACGGTTAAGCTGACTGAGTGCCATTACCGGAATGTTCAACTCCTTTGCAAGACCCTTGAGTGCACGCGAGATTGTACTGATCTCCTCCTGACGGTTACCCTTGCCAGTGTTGGCAGTCATAAGCTGGAGGTAGTCGATGAAAATCATCTTGACACCATGCTCACGCACCATGCGTCGCGCCTTGGAACGGAGTTCGAACACCGAGAGCTGCGGAGTATCGTCGATATAAAGAGGAGCATTCTCCAGTTGTACAATCTTGCTGTCGAGCTGACCCCACTCATAGCGTTCGAGCTGTCCGCTACGGATTTTGTCACCAGGAATCTGGCACACGTTACAGATGAGACGCTGCACAAGCTGCACGTTACCCATCTCAAGAGAGAACATTCCCACAGGAATACCCTGGTCTACAGCCATGTTACGGATAAGTGAAAGTGCAAAGGCTGTCTTACCCATCGCAGGACGCGCGGCAAGAATGATAAGGTCGGTTGGTTGCCAACCCGAGAGCACCTTGTCTAGACGGTGATAACCGGTGCTGAGACCACTGATACCGCTGGTATTCTGCGACGCCTTCTGAATCTGCTTATATGCCTCGCTGATGACAGGATTTATCTGGGTAAAATCCTTCTTCATATTGTGGCTCGAAATCTCGAACAGTTCCGACTCGGCCTGTTGCATGAGTGCCTCAATATCCTGAGTCTCATCGAACGCCTGAACCTGAGTCTTGCTTGTAAACTTGATGAGGTCGCGCGCCAGTTTCTTCTGCGCAATGATGTTGGCATGATACTCAATATTCACCGAAGAGACCACGCGGCTTGTCAACTGAGCAATATACACAGGACCACCCACCTCATCGAGAGTACCCTTGCTGCGCAGGAATTCTGTCACGGTGAGGATATCGATAGGACGGTCACTGAGGTCCATCTGCTGTATTGCATCGAAAAGCAGCTGGTTGCGTTTGTCGTAGAAAGACTCTGGCTTGAGTGTTCCGCCCAAACGCCCCATTGCATCACTATCAATCATCAATGCACCGAGCACAGCCTCCTCAAACTCAAGAGCCTGAGGCTGTACATGTCCATATTCACTCAACTTGGGTGTAGTATCGGCAGCCTGACGACGCGGCGCCCTTCTCTTTGGTGTACTTATATCTTCCATAGCTATTTTTTTCAACTGCGAAGATACACACATCTGCCCAAATAAAGAAAAGATGACAGCACTGCTTTATCAACAAAAAAAAGCAAGTTATCAACGGGAAATGAAAGGATTGTATTATTTTTGCGTAAACACAAAAAGAAATTTCCAATGGTAACATTCCCTAACGCAAAAATAAACCTCGGACTCGATGTCGTGTCTAAGCGCCCTGACGGCTATCATAACCTCGAGACCGTATTCTACCCCATCCCGCTTGAGGATGTACTTGAGATTACTACAGTAAAGGATGCCAACGCGCCCGACTTTACATTTACAATGCACAATGCTGTGTTCGATGGCGACAACAACGACAATCTTGTTGTAAAGGCATACAAGATTCTTGCTGCCGACCACAAGTTGCCCAAAGTAGAAATGGCACTGTACAAGAACATACCCACAGGTGCAGGACTTGGAGGAGGCAGCGCCGATGCCGCATTTGCCCTCAAGATGCTCAATGAGATTGCAGGTCTTGCCCTGAGTGATGACATACTTGAGGAGTATGCAGCACAGATTGGTGCCGACTGTGCTTTCTTCATAAGGAATACACCTGCCTATGCAACAGGAATCGGGAACATTCTCACACCTACCACCTGCAACATCAGCGGCTACACACTTGTTCTTGTAAAGCCGGAGATTCACATATCTACCAAGCAGGCATACTCGCTTGTGCGCCCTGCAGCGCCAGAGACTCCGCTGACCGAGATTGCCAAACAGCCCGTAGAGCAATGGAAAGGCCTCATGAAGAATGACTTTGAGAAGAGTGTCTTTGCAGCACACCCTTCAATGGAGAGAATCAAGGAGCAGCTCTATGAGATAGGCGCCGTGTATGCATCGATGTCGGGCAGCGGCTCGTCGTTCTTCGGAATTTTCAAGGAGGAGCAGGATATTGAGAAGATAAAGGCTCAGTTCACAGGAATGTTCTGCTGGTGCAAGAAGATGTAACACACAAAATACAAAACTATGAAAAGACTCGTATTATTATTTATTGCCTTTTCACTATTGGAAAGTACTAAACTATTTGCACAAGTTACCCCATATGAGTGGAAATATGACGAGACTATTAGCCTTGGAGTTTCACTGAATTTTCCTGACATAAAAAACTCATGTTACAACAAGGACCCTTATGTCGGATTCGATGCTTCGGGATGTTGGGGGATGTTCATTCACAAGAAGCCCATCTTTAACAGAGTCAAATTTGCCATTGACTTAGGATTTTCCGCAAATTTCGGTTCTCTCGAAGAAGAGAAACTGGAGAAAGCCTTGCCCTATCCCAGCGATAGGTACTCTGATGATTTATATCAAGAAAAAATAAAGTTCATGCAAGCAAACCTTGGTTTGCGTGTTGGTCCATCTATTGTATACAAATTGCCAAAGAAAGATACTTTCATAAAAGTTTATTCCCATTTCATACCCTCTGTTTCCGCACTTATTGATGACAATGAGTTCTCATTCAGTTATACACCATACTACGGAGCCGGCATTAAGGTCATGTTCGAAGAATACGGTGTCGGAGCTGAATACTTACAAGGCAAAGGAAAGTTCAACAACCTTGAGGCTAAAGCATTAAAAGACAATTACGGCATAGAGATACCATCAAATAAATACATAATGGAAACAAGAATTATCAGAGTTTACATTGCAATGATGTTATGATTTTCAAAAAAGCGGTTGCCCCATGATTCACATCAGGAGACAACCTAAACACAAACACAAAATAAAACACGACAAAACTACTATGCTAGAATCGTCCGCCGTTTCACAACGTGCCAGGGAGTGACAATGAGTGTTACAGCCTCGCTGCGGGCGACTTGCAATAATAGAACATAGTAACATGGCTGATAGTTCAGCTGTAAATGTTAAAAAACACAAAACGAAGGCTGACAGCCTTCGTTTTGTGTTTTTACGGTTCACCTGCAAAGTCTGGGAGCCCCCTACACGGTTCACAGTTTTGCCATGAAGCGTTCTATGTCCACAATAAAGCGTACATGTGTTCCACGGCCTATGACACCTGCGGCATCGCGTGCCTCCACGTCAAAGAGCAGTTTGCGTCCCTCGACCGATATGAGTGTTGCAGTAGCGCTGATTTCAGCGCCGAGTGCCGAAGGCTTTATGTGCGTTGTGTTTATCTCGGAGCCCACAGTCGTAGCACCCTGTGGCAGAAACGGAGCCACGGCATTCATAGCTGCATTCTCCATTAGCGCAACCATTGACGGTGTAGCAAACACATTGAGTCCACCCGAGCCTACAGCCGAAGCACAGTTATCCAATGTCACAATGACCTTACTTGTATAAACCAATCCCTCTTTAAGCATAATTTTCACTGTTTTTGTTCAGGTAGCGAAGATAAGCATTTTTACACTCCTTGCAAAAAGAAAAGCGGTAACCATGATTGTTATACAAGCAAAAAAAAATGAAACAGGAGGTTGCCGATTTTCTTTCGGAAAAAATTGGATGGTTGCTTGCCAGGCTTGGCGTAGCAGAAGGCATAGCGGGCAGGATTGATACCATTATACTCGTTCTGCTTGTCCTGCTAATCACGTTCGCCATAGCCGAAATAGTCTACAGGATTCTTAATTTCTCGACCGGGCGCATACTCAGGCGCAAGCATTACCTGTTCCTTGAGAAACTCACACTTGGAGGCAGGCTTCGCAAGCAGGCATACATTGTGCCGCCCATAATACTCAACAGCATGTTGCCATTCCTGCTCGAAAGCCGGGGAACACTCTTTACATACATTGAACGTGTGGTGTGGATATACTTTGTCATTGCAATAGTTGTTGCAGTGAATGCCCTGCTCAGCACCGTAGGTGAATCAGTATTCACCAACAGCAAATATCACGACAGACCCATAAAGGGATTCATACAGATAAGCAAGGTTATCCTTTACCTGATAGCTACAATAATTGTCATATCAATAATCACCGGCAAGTCGCCCGTGTACCTCATTGGCGGACTGGGTGCATTCGCCGCAGTGCTCATGCTCATAAGCAAGGACAGCATCATGGGGTTTGTGGGCGGGTTCCTGCTGCTCGAGAATGACATGGTGAGGCTGGGCGATTGGATTGAGGTCCCGGGCACAAGCATCAACGGCAATGTCATTGACATTTCGCTTACGATTGTCAAGGTACGCAACTGGGACAACACCATAGCCACCGTACCGCCCTACTCACTGATAAACGCAAGTTTCATAAACTGGCGAGGCATGAGTGAGAGTGGCGGACGCCGCATAGCCCGCGGCTACACCATTAAGCTCGACTGCATAAAACCATGCAACGACAACATACTGTGCAGAGTAAGGAGGCTGAACGGCGAATTTGCATCATATATAGCAAAAAAGATTGAACAGCAGCAGAAGAACCAGACACGCAACACCGCCAACCCCGACGGGCTTGTAAACGGAACCATCGATACCAACGCCGGGCTTTTCCGCGCCTATGCCGACATATATCTGAGACAGCACCCTCTCATAAGCAAGGAGATGCTGATAATGGTGCGCACGCTTGAACCGCAGGAGAGTGGATTGCCAATACAGTTCTACTGTTTTACCACGGATATCGACTGGAGAAACTACGAGAGCATACAGGCCGAGATTATGGAGCACTTTGCATCGGTGATGCCACTATTCGAACTGTATCCTTTCCAGAGTGCCGGTGCACGTGATACTGTGATAAGCGGCCTTCTTGAGGGACAATACCCGCTTGAACGTATTGAGGGAATGCCGTACAAGACCGTGAGATAACCGTAAGCATGAGGCTGTGTTTTTCAAATCCAAGCAGGATTATTTGAATAAAACAGCATTTTGCATGAACTTTTCCTTTGTTCATCTGTTTAACATTTATTACTATAAAAATAGTATAACCGAATGTCCTTTTTGTACTACATTTGCACCCATAAAAGGACAAAAAAGAGAAAACATACACTATAATTAAAGAATTATGACCAAAATAAAAGACAATTGCATACTTATCACCGGCGGAGCATCGGGAATAGGGCGCATTATGGGTCGCATGGCCTTGGAAAAAGGAGCAAGATGCCTTGTAATATGGGATATAAACGAAGCAAGCATTGCCTCTACTGTTGAGGAGTTCAGGAACATCGGGAATGTTAAGGGCTACAAGGTCGATGTATCGGACAACAGTCAAGTCACTGAAACTGCAGCCACAACCATAAATGAGTGCGGCAATATAGACATTGTCATCAACTGCGCAGGCATTATTGCAAACAATGACACGTTCGACAAGCAGAGCTTAAACGACATTGAACGCACCATGAGGATAAACTCTGTTGCCCCGATGGTCATTGCAAGGCAGTTCCTCCCCGGAATGATAGAACGCAACCATGGTCACATATGCAACATCGCATCGGCTGGCGGTATGATTTCAAACCCCAGGATGTCGGTATACGCAGCGAGCAAATGGGCAGTCATAGGCTGGAGTGACAGCGTGCGCATTGAGCTCAAGCAGATGAAAAGCAAGGTGCGCTTTACAACCATAGCGCCCTACTTCATCAACACAGGAATGTTCAACGGCGTGCAGTCACGTCTGTTCCCCATACTTGAGCCGGAGCCCACATCGCGCAAGATATTGAAAGCAATAGAGAATAACAGGAACTTCAAGGGAATACCGTTCGGTTACCATTTCATTCGTTTCTGCCAGGCTGTACTGCCTACAGCACTCTTCGACTACATATTCGGCGAGGTTGTCGGCATATTTCATGCCATGGACAACTTCAAAGGACGCAAGTAATACTGTTTGCCATTCCTTGCTAACACAAACCGTACAACACATTCGTTGTGACGACTAAATACACAAGACACAGAGATGAAAATCACAAATACTCCCATAAACGAAATAAAAGGCATTATTGAAGATCAGCGCCGTTACTTTGCAAGCGACATCACGTTGGACCGCAAGTTCCGCAAGCAGCAACTAGGGAAACTGCAGCAGGCACTGAGGGGATGGGAAAAGCCGCTATGCGAAGCATTGTGGAAAGACCTGCATAAATCGACCGAGGAGGCAATAATCACCGAACTTAGTATTGTAAACGGAGAGATAAGGAACCACCTGAAAAACCTGAGACACTGGATGAAGCGCCGCAGCGTCACTACCCCGTTGAAGATGATGCCGTCGCGCTGCCACACGGTAAGTGAGCCATTGGGCTGTTCACTTATAATATCGCCTTGGAACTACCCTGTACAATTGTTGCTGAACCCGTTGATCGGTGCAATATCATCGGGCTGTACAGCAATACTGAAACCGTCGCCCTACACGCCAAACGTGTCACGCGTCATTGAAGAGATGATATCATCGACATTCGACAGGCGTTACATCGCTGTGGTACAGGGCAACCGCGATGTCAACAGCGCGCTGCTTGAGGAACGTTTCGATATCATATTCTTCACCGGTAGCCCTTCACTTGGCCGCAAGGTAATGGCTGCTGCAGCCAAACACCTGACACCTGTAGTACTTGAACTTGGCGGAAAGAGCCCATGCATTGTGGACAAGGATGCCGACATAACCGTAGCCGCACGCCGCATAGCATGGGGCAAGACAATCAATGCCGGACAGACATGCATTGCCCCCGATTATCTGCTCATACACCGCAGCCGCGAGAACGAGTTTGTGGAAGCGTTCCGCAAGGAACTTGAGAAGATGCACGGCAGGGATGTAAAGGCGAGCCGCCACTATGTACGCCTTGTCAACGACGATGCATTCAAGCGTGTAAGCGGCTACATAAAGGAGGGCAACATTGCCCTTGGTGGCTGGACCGATGCCAAGGAACGCTACATAGAACCAACACTGCTCAAGGATGTGAAGATTGACTCGCCAGTAATGCAGGAAGAAATCTTCGGCCCGGTACTGCCAATGATACCGTTCAACGAACGCAGCGAGGCACTTGAGTTCGTGCGCAAGAGAGAGAAGCCTCTTGCCCTTTATTACTTTGGCAAGGAGAGTGACGGTAAGGAGTTCATACGCCGCACCTCGGCCGGCGGTTCATGCATAAACGACACCATAATGCACATTGCTAACGAAAACATGCCGTTCGGCGGCGTAGGGAACTCGGGCATGGGACACTACCACGGCAAACAGAGTTTCGACGCATTCTCGCACCAGCGTTCAGTAGTAACCACACCAACCTGGCTCGACCTCCCAATACGCTACATGCCCTACAGAATGTTCAATCTGGTGAAGAAGATGCTATAAAAAACAGATACTAATAACGGGGACAACCAATGACTGTCCCCGTTATTAGTATCATATTTAATCGACAAACTTAACCTTACTCAAATCACGTGGCTTAGCCTCGGGGGTCTCATCGGGGTAACCCATTGAAATACACAAAGAGAGTTCATATCCCTCACTGAAACCAAGCTTTGACAAAACCTGCTCGTTACCCTCGGCCAATAGTATATAACGCACTGGGCTACCCAGGCAAACAGTACCTACACCAAGAGCATTGGCTGCAAGCATCATATTCTCAGCCATCAGGCCACAGTCGTATGCAGAGAAATCATAACCCTTGTCACGGGCAATGAACACCCACACCGGGGCGTTGTAGAAACAGCCCGCCGCACGCTCGCCGCCAACTGTTGCCATCAGAACCTTAATCTCATTCTGCAACTCGGGATTCTCCACCACGCGCACCTCCCACGACTGGCGGTTCATTGCATTGGGGGCATATACGCCACACTCCATAATCTGGTTCAACACCTCGCGAGGCACAGCCTGCTGCTTGTAATTCCTAATACTGCGACGCGACATTATGTTCTCGACAGCCGCATTCTTCTGGAATTCACACTTTTCCATACACTCGTTTTTTGTACACTTGGCAGCACACTCGCCACCGTTACAGTTATTCTGGTCGGCTGCAGTACCGCAACATGCCACGGCTGCCACCAACGACAATCCGCAAGCCAAAGTATTGAACAATTTCATACGCGTTAAAATTTATACAATTTATCTACCTTGCGAAGATAACAACCTTTCACATTTTCAAAGAAATAAATTGCCTATTTTTTGTTAAATCAAAGTTACTATATTCAAAATATTATAGAGAAACATACTTGACTGTAAAAGATGAGAAATACTATTCATCCATGTAGTATATTCTTCTTTTTGAGTATCTGTTACGGTAACTTTCCGGATTCTCATCTATAATTCTGCGCTCTATCCAATTGCCTTTTTCATCGTATTTGTATTCTACTTTTATGTTTGTCCAGTCGTTGGTATCGCTTGGAAAATTCTCTCTCTCTTCTATGATATTTCCATTTTTATCCCTTTTTCTTTTTGTGATTGTGTAAATATCGCCAGTGACCGCCAAACAACACTCCTCTGTTTCCGTTCCATCATAATTGTAACTGTAATGGTATTTGTATGGAGGTATTCCATCGCAATGATATTCAAATGCATTGTCCAATCGATTGTTTTCATTATAAGAACTCTGCATCATATATAACAAGAGCATTTTTGTTGTATCGGAATATATATAACCATAATCCCTATACAGAGTTACATTTTTATTGTCATCAAATTCAACAATACTATAAGACATCTCCTTTTTGTTACTGTCGCAATAATGCAAGTCTATTCTATTTGAACTATTATAGTCATATCCACAGTAACCATCCTCCTCTCCGTTCGAGTAAAAAACAGTCTTTACGAGCTGTTGCTTGTCGTTGTACACGAACAAAGTTGAATCATACCCTTGTTCATCATCATAAACAATTGAGGAGACTTTACCTTTCAAGAAAGTTGTTCCGTATAAAGTAACAACCTCTGATGAGCATATTGAGGTTGTTTCTATTTTCTTGTCACTACAAGAAAATAAAATAAGAACAAAGATGTAAAGCGACGTTCCGGCTATTAAAGTTCTACCCATATATTTATTATTTGAAACCAATATTTATCTTAATTCCTTGTTTTCCATATTGGTTGAAGAAATTAAAAAGTTCATTCTTTTTTAACGTAGTGTTTTTTATTGTATAATCTTGAATATCTTCCTTGTATTCAAGAGTATCACCAGGCAATAGACAACCCGAGGTGTTATCTCCATTTCTACCACCATGAATGGCAATTCCACTGCGTCCCGGAACATTATCTACATACCAATCAAATTTAAGATTTACATCCTTTTCTCCCCTTTCCCTTCGATGTTTATTGATCCTCTTTTCAAGTTCGGCTTTGGAAATGATATTATACGTTCCGTACATAATAGCTTTATCACTGTTTGCAATCTTAGCACTGTCGTAATTAACATGTGGCTCTAAAAGTATGATTTCCGCGACGAGGTTGCTGATTTACCACTTTCTTATATCACAAATATACAACCTCAAACAGCCCTTGTCAATAGTTTATCACGGGAAAATACAAATCATTTTGTTTACTTTAACACCATGGTGCTAAAAAAACAGGACAACAGGTCTGCTTATCTTGACCTGTTGTCCTGTTAATTATTATTAGTTGTAAGTTTTATAATTAGTATTACTCTTCGTCAAAAAAGTAATCCCCCTCCCTTGTACCGGTGTCGGCATAGAACTGTCCCATGTTTGCAGCGTATAACGCACCACGTTCGGTTGCCATCTTCTTTGGGTCGGGCGTTATGCCAACGCGCATAAGGTCGAGCCTGTCGGCATCAAAACAGGCGTCAATTGTGGGATTACCTGTACTGTGACAAACAGTGTGCAGTTCACAGGCCTTGCGAAGCAACTCAAACTCCTCGTCCGTGAGCCACCGAAGTAAAGTTTCACGTAATTGCAGTAAGTTTTCCGATGCTCTCATACCATGATCAATATCCTCTCCATCATCAAGTCGCCATTTGTCATGCAGATAAGCAAATAGTTGTACTACGGTTTTGTTTACTTCATCGGTTGCCAATAATAAGCCATTGCGTTCCACCCTCTCCCAGTGAGAAACACCATGGCACACACCAAGCACCCAACCATCTGCTGAGAATTGCTTTACCTTTTCTATTAGTGAGTCAATATTCTGTTGCATTCACACTCTTTCACAAGGCGTTTTATGCTAAAATCTTACTTCTTCAAGAAACAGGTCTTTAGCACAATGCTGCTGCCGTCAATCTTGCAGTCAACCTCCTCGGGGTTCTCGGTGAGGCGGATGCTCTTTACCTTTGTTCCGCGCTTGATTACCATTGACGAACCTTTCACTTTAAGGTCCTTTATTACAGTCACAGCATCGCCGTCGAACAACTCTGCACCGTTGCTGTCCTTTGCAACATCAGGGGTCTCCTCTACTGTATCATCGGCACTGAACTCATGGGCACAATCAGGGCACACATAAAGCATACCATCGAAATAGGTGTATTCACTGTTACACTTGGGGCATTTTGGAATGTCAGTCATTATTTTTGTGTTTTAAAGGTTTATGCGAAGATAGTAAAAATCTCTGAATGTCCAAGCCATGCAAGAGAAACGACCGCTTATGCAATTTCATACATTCAAGCAGCAATTTCGTACATTACAGCATGTGGGGTTTTGCCATGCGGACAAAAGCATATATATTTGTTCAGAAAATTTTTCAAATGAAGAAGGAACTGATAATATCAACGTCAAATGACCTGGTCCGTATTGCGCCGGAGAAGATTGTCTACATTCTGTCGGACGGCAATTATTCGACTCTTGTGCAAACGGACAATGAGGTGCGTATGCTGTCGTATCAGCTGGGACAAATAGAGAAGATGATATCGTCACAGCTAGGCAGCGACGGCAACATCTTCATCCGTATTGGAAAAAGCCTTATCATTAACCGTGCATATATTTATTACATCAATATTCCTAAGCAGAAACTGACATTGTCTGATGTTGCATCATTCAACCACACTGTCACAGCATCGAAAGAGGCTTTGAAACAATTGAAGGAACTATTAGAAAAAGATATAAGATAGTCATGAAAGAGTTTAAGGATATAAAAGACGACCAGATACGTGTCATTGGCGAAGAAACGCTGAGTAAGCGCAAACCATATGGTGTTTGGATTATTGTTGCTGCGGCAATTCTGCTTCTAGCAATTATTGGCACAGCCGTATTTATCAACTCAAAAGAAGAGGTGAAGACGGTGGAGACACCAACAGCACCTGAACCGGCGTTGTTTGAACCAGAGAACATTGTCGAGCCTGTAAGATATGAAAAGATAGGAACGGAAACCGATTCTTTGAAAGCGGGTTATACAGAGATTAAGGATACCACAATCAATGACATCCCTTTAAGGATATTCATACCGCACAACGCAACAATGTCGCTGCACATCGGCAAGGTTGACAAGGAAGACAAGAGTATAATATATGCTGCACAGGCCGCTGACGTAAGAGCAGACAACGGCGGTATTGTGGGTGCCTTTGTACTGAAAGGCGAGCCTGTTGCCTGGGGATTGTCAAAGAAGGGATTCTGCGCATCAATCAACGGCGAGGTAACAATTGGAGTTGCCGAGAACTCGCCTCTCTTTGAAAGAGCTACCGAGGAGGGGGGATACTTTTTCCGTCAATACCCATTGGTATCGGAGGGAAGACTTGTAGATAACGAGCCGAAAGGAAAATCCATCCGCAGAGGAATATGCGACCGTGACGGTGAGATATTCATGGTAGAGACAGGTACACCGGAATCGTTCCACGACTTTGCACAGGCTTTGGTTGACCTGGGGGTGAAGGAGGCCGTATACCTGGTAGGTTCATCGGCCTACGGTTGGGCAACGGACGGAAACGGGACACTCCACGAGTTCGGTGAAGACAATTACTACACGGGCCGACGCAGAATGCCAAAGAATACAAGCTACATCCTGTGGAAAAGGGAATGACGTACTCTCTTGGATTGAGTCACATATTGGAATAATGCATCTTACAAAACGGAAGGCTGCATAGCGTTTCATACAGTTATACAATGATTTCGTACAGTTGAAGTCTTGACCTTCAATTGTACGATTTCTTTTTATGAAATTTGTGTAAACAATAATTAAAGACAAGCTGTATGAAACTACTTTTAAAAATCTCTATGGCTGTGGTTAGCGCAACGCTTCTTGTTGGTTGTTGGGAGTGGCCACTTTCCGGCAAGGGCGATGTGCCGTCGCCACAAAATTCAATCTATCACTGGAAAACCGTGTTCGATATCGATTCGGCCGAAATGTCATTTCTCAAGAAGCACGGGATTGGGCGCATTTACCTGAGGATGTTCGACGTTGCTTTGGAGTACGATTTCCTTAACAGGACACCGGATATTGTCCCCATAGCCACTACCCGATTCGCATCCCCAATCCCCGAGTGCGCAGAAATTGTGCCGGTTACGTACATCACATTGGATGCACTAAAAGCAATGGAGGGCAGGGAATGCGAAATGGCATCACTCATTGTCGAGAGACTGTTGGCAATGTCAAGGCATAACAATTGCGGCAATATAAAGGAGATACAGTTCGACTGTGACTGGACAGCCAGTACAAAGACAACATACATCAGCCTGTGCAAAGCAGCAAAGAACATGTTGAATTCAATGGGCATAGAATTGAGTTTGACGGTGAGAGCACATCAACTGAGAGAGACCCCACCACCTGCCGACCGGGGTGTGCTGATGCTTTACAATACAGGAGCATTGAAAAACCCCAAGACTGAAAATTCCATTCTCGACTACCATGACATCAGTCCATATTTCCACCCTTGGAAGTACACCATTCCGTTGGACTATGCATATCCCATATTCGGTTGGGGTGTAAAATTTGACAACAACATATTCGTTTCTATTGTCCCGTACGACTGTGACAGCGTCTCGAACAACGAACACATAAGGTATGAAAGGCCGTCGTCATACGAAATTCTCTGCGTAAAGAAACTTGCAGAAGAGAACTTGGGCAAACCGTCAAGAGGAAACATACTGTACCACCTGGACTATTCACAATTCAAACATTATACCGACGATGAAATCTCTAAGATATTCTCTTATTAGTCTTGTAATTACATTTGCAGCATTAGAAGCGGAAGCCTGCTCAGTTTCTTGGTACACACCCACGGGGTATTTCATGTACAGGATATATGATAAATACGATGCATCTCTTAAAGAGCTTAAAGAAGGGCATACAGCACAATCATTGATAAACTGCAAGGAGTGGCAGGAACTCACCTCGAACAGCATACCGCTTGATGACATATACAAGGCCGTATACAAAATGCCGTTGAATGAGTTTGAAGCAGTATATGACAACCCGAATGTCACATACGAAAACAAGTTCATTGAGTGGATTACCAAAAAGGATACCGAAATCCTTGATTTCCTGTATCTTGCAAAGACCAATGAATACATACGCCTCAAATGCAGTTCACGTTGGTATTACCCGTCAATGAGGATAGGGAGCAGAATGAACCTGGAAGAGGTTGTTGAAAGGGCACTGTCATCAAAAAGCGAAAGGCTCAGGGACAGGTATCTGCTGCAGGCTGTGAGAGCATTGTTCACTTTGTCAAGATTCAATGAATGCATCGATATATGGGAAAAAGAGGCAGCACATCTGCCCGAAGACAATCTTATGCGTAGTATGATTCAGCCATATATTGCCGGGGCTGAGTTTCATACAGGGCACACCGAAAAGGCCATGGAGCAGTTTGCACAGTTGGGCGATGTACAGTCCATGCTGTTCTGTTCGGGACGTGCAGATGAAAAGTTGTCCACAGTTGATGCACTTGAACTGGTGTGCCGATATGCCCCTGAAAGCAAATATATTGTGAAAGCATTACAGTTTCACATAGGAGAGCTTGAACCCGACGGTGATTTCTATTATCCATGCGAAACCGGATTCACAGCAGAAGAGAAACGGCTCACTACCCTATGTCTTGCCATGGCACACGACAGCAGAATCACTAATCCGGCAATGTGGTATTATACAGCAGCATTCTTATGCGACCGCAATGATGAGACGCAAAAAGCAGACAGCCTTTTGCGTCTGGCCGAAAAGAGCAAATCATCGGCTTACATCGATGGTTCGATAAAAGTGTTCCGGATGTATCTCGATGCCAAACTGAAGCCATACGATTCAGCCTATGAAGACCAACTGTTCAAGCAATTACAATGGCTCGATTCAATGATATGCAATAACATTGACGAGGAAGTACGCGAAACAACTGCTTCGGGCTACAAATTGAGTGTAGGCATCAGCTATTACTATTGGAACGACATGTTACGCAGAATTCTGCTCGCCGAGGTCTGTCCACGAATGATTGAAGCTGGCAAGACCACCCGTGCCATGCAGCTGGCAAACATGGCTGCCAACAGGCTGCTGGAAGTTGTTGACAGGAAATATTCCGATTATTACGAAGGTGACAATGTATATACGATAAATGCATACCGTTACTCTGCCGACAAATACAATGCACACGACTACCGCAACCATTTCTTTGAGATGATTGACAGCCTTGGACTCAATGCTGCAATAGGATATGTAGACAACGTAAAGAACCCTAAAACCGATTTTGACCGTTTCCTGAATGAACGAGGTTACACAGGCAATGACTATCTGAATGAGATACTTGGTACACAATGCCTGCGCAATATGCGATATGCCGATGCAGTCAAGTACTTGGGTTCCGTAGGATACAGCTACAGACACCACCATAATCTGGAACTTAACTACGACCCGTTCGCCATTGAAAAGATATACAAGAAAAACAACGGTGATTTCAAATATGAATTTGCGCGTGAAATGTTGTCATTGGAACAGGAAATGGAGCATACGACAGAACCTAACCGCAAAGCCTTGCTAATGATAAAGTATGCAATAGGAATAAGGAATTCCTTTAGTCACTGTTGGGCGCTTACACAATACTATTGGGGTACATCCTTCTATGGGCAAACCTGCGAAAAAAGGAATTGGGAAAATGATATGTATACAACCAATGCAATCAGCAAAGCCAAAGCCATGATAGACCTTGCCTGCACAATGTTCACCGATGACGAATTGGCAGCAGAAGTACAATACAGTTTCTGCAACTTCAGGACAGTGGCAAACAAGTATGGCGACACCCCAAAGGGACAGTTGGTAAGAGGCCAATGCGACAATCTCTACAACCACCATGCCGAATCGTACAAAAGGATACATATTTACTGGTGGCAATAAGCCACATTCGGCAGAACAAAAAGAGAGCAACTAAAAAAGGTTCATTCTTTGTCAAAGAATGAACCTTTTTTAATATCAGTAATCCGCTTCAATTACTTGAACTCGTCCCAACTCTTGACTGGCATTGAGTTGACGTCAATCTTGCAGAATGAACGGATGAATGCGCTTGCAAGACGGGCGTTGGTAATAAGTGGAATGTTGTGGTCAATTGCCGCACGACGTATTCTGTAACCATTGGTAAGCTCGCGCTTGGTGTGGGTTTTGGGGATGTTGATGATGAGGTCGAAACGGTGGACGGCAATCATCTGCATTACGTTGTTCTCGGCTGTAGGATCCTCATCGGGCCACATTACTGGTGTTGTTGCAATGCCGTGTTCGTTGAGGAACTTGGCAGTGCCTGATGTAGCGTAGATGTTGTAACCCTTCTGTGCAAGGAGTGCTGCAGGCTCAAGCAAGTCAACCTTTGACTTGGCTGCACCTGATGATACCATTACGTTCTTCTCGGGCACGCTGTAGCCTACTGCAATCATTGCGTTGAGGAGTGCCTCCTCAAAGTCGTCGCCGATGCAACCTACCTCACCTGTAGATGACATGTCTACGCCCAATACAGGGTCGGCCTGATGCAGACGGCTGAATGACAACTGTGATGCCTTGACACCAATGTGGTCGATATCGAATGCCGACTTGTCGGGCTTGCTGTATGGTGCATCAAGCATGATGCGTGTTGCTGTCTCGATGAAGTTGCGACGCAATACCTTTGAAACGAATGGGAACGAACGTGATGCACGCAGGTTACACTCGATTACCTTTACCTCGTTGTTCTTAGCAAGGAACTGCATGTTGAAAGGACCTGAGATGTTCAATTCCTTGGCAATGCGGCGGCTGATCTTCTTGATGCGGCGTGCTGTCTCGAAGTAGATCTTCTGTGCAGGGAACACAAGTGTAGCGTCACCAGAGTGTACACCGGCAAACTCGACGTGCTCAGAGATAGCATACTCCACTACCTCACCGTTCTGTGCTACGGCGTCGAACTCAATCTCCTTGGTATCACTCATGAACTGTGAAACGACAACAGGGAACTCCTTTGAAACCTCGGCTGCCATCTTCAGGAACTCCTGCAACTCCTCCTCGTTGTAGCAGACGTTCATGGCTGCACCTGAAAGCACGTATGATGGACGCACAAGCACAGGATAGGCAACTTTGTCTACAAACTGCTTCATATCCTCAAGGCTTGTGAGCTCCTTCCAAGCGGGCTGGTCGATGCCAAGCTGGTCGAGCATAGCTGAGAACTTGTGACGGTTCTCGGCACGGTCGATTGAGAGTGGAGATGTACCAAGGATGGGCACTGCCTGACGGTGAAGCTTCATCGCGAGGTTGTTAGGGATCTGACCACCTACAGAAACGATTACACCACCCGGCTGCTCGAGGTCGATAACGTCGAGTACGCGCTCGAATGACAACTCGTCGAAGTAGAGACGGTCGCACATATCGTAGTCGGTAGATACGGTCTCGGGGTTGTAGTTGATCATGATTGACTTGTAGCCGAGCTTGCGAGCTGTCTGCACCGCGTTTACAGAACACCAGTCGAACTCAACCGATGAACCGATGCGGTAAGCACCTGAACCAAGGACTACGACAGACTTGTCGGTCTTGTAGTAGTTGACATCGTAACCTGTTGTGCCATAGGTCATGTAGAGGTAGTTTGTCAATTCGGGGTGCTCCGAAGCTACTGTATTGATGCGCTTCACTGCAGGGAGAATGCCGAGTTCCTTACGGCGTGCGCGGACTGCAAGGTTACCTGTCTCCATGTTCTTCTGGTCCTTGAGGACGAAGCGTGAGATCTGGAAGTCAGAGAAACCGAGTTCCTTAGCCTTGCGGAGTACGTCGGCAGGGAGTTCCTCGAGTGTGTTGTAACCCTCGAGAACATGTTTATAGTCAACGATATTCTTGAGTTTGCCAATGAACCATGGGTCAATCTTTGTGAGTTCGCTGATGCGCTCTACTGTGTAGCCCTGCTCAAGAGCCGATGCAATAGAGAAGACGCGCATATCTGTTGGGTTGGCAAGCTCCTCGTCGAGGTTGTCGAAGTGTGTGTGCTCATTACCTACGAAACCGTGCATGCCCTGGCCAATCATACGCAGACCCTTCTGGATTACCTCCTCGAAGCTGCGGCCGATTGACATGATCTCGCCCACTGACTTCATGCTTGAACCAATCTGGCGTGACACGCCTGCGAACTTTGTCAAGTCCCAACGTGGAATCTTACAGATGAGGTAGTCGAGGTCGGGAGCCTTGTATGCGCTGTTAGGTGTGCCCATCTCGCCAATCTCGTCGAGTGTGTAGCCAAGAGCAATCTTCGCTGCCACGAATGCGAGAGGATAACCTGTTGCCTTTGATGCAAGAGCCGATGAGCGGCTGAGACGTGCGTTAACCTCGATTACGCGATAGTCGTTTGTCTCGGCATTGAATGCATACTGGATGTTACACTCGCCCACGATACCCAGGTGACGGATAGCCTTTACAGAAATCTCCTGCATGAACTTCACCTGCTCGGGTGTGAGTGAACATGTTGGAGCAACAACGATTGACTCACCGGTGTGGATGCCGAGTGGGTCGAAGTTCTCCATGCTTGCTACTGTGAAGCAGTGGTCGTTGGCGTCGCGGATAACCTCGAACTCAATCTCCTTCCAACCCTTGAGTGACTCCTCAACGAGAATCTGGTTAGAGAAGGTGAATGCACTCTCTGCAAGCTCCTTGAAGCTTGCCTCGTCCTTGCAGATACCGCTACCCAAACCACCGAGTGCATATGCCGAACGCACCATTACAGGGAAACCGATGCGGTGTGCCGCTGCAAGTGCATCCTCCATTGTCTCAACAGCCTGGCTCACAGGAGTCTTCATTGGAATCTCGTCGAGCTTCTTAACGAAGAGGTCACGGTCCTCGGTGTACATGATAGCCTCGACCGATGTACCGAGCACCTTCACGCCATACTTGTCAAGGATACCCTTCTGGTAGAGTTCAGTACCGCAGTTGAGAGCAGTCTGTCCACCAAATGCAAGCAGAATACCGTCGGGGCGTTCCTTCTTGATAATCTCCTCGACGTTGTGGATGTCAACAGGGAGGAAGTATACCTTGTCGGCAATACCCTCCGATGTCTGGATAGTTGCGACATTGGGGTTGATGAGCACAGACTGGATACCCTCCTCGCGGAGTGCCTTCAATGCCTGTGAACCCGAGTAGTCGAACTCTCCGGCCTGGCCAATGCGCAACGCGCCCGAACCAAGCAACAACACCTTTTTCAATTTCTCTTTCATAGCTATATTATATTTTACCTATTATTTATATAAATACTTCTCGTAGTGGTAAACAAATGCCTCGTTCACAAGACGGTTGCCGCCTGGGGTTGGATAGAGACCGCTGAAGTACCAGTCGCCCAAGTGGTTGGGGCAGGCATCGTGCAAGCCCTCGAGGCTCTGGAACACAAGCTCCAGTTCGGCATTGAGGTCTACAGGCTTCAACAGGTCGGCAATCTTGCGCGAAATCTCATCGGCAGTAAACTGCTTGTAGATTGCGCGTGTGCAGTTCACCTGCTCGACATCGGGTTTGCGCAGCTCCTCAATACAAGCCCTGTATGTCTCGTCTATGAGTGTGCCCTTGCCACTCTCGTAGAGCAGTTCAAGAGCAGCCTTGAAGGCTACGAAGTGGTCGAACTTCTCCATGTCGATACCGTAGTAGTCCGGGTAACGTATCTGTGGGCTCGAAGAGACAACGACAATCTTCTTTGGCTCGAGACGGTCGAGGATAGTCAGGATATTCTGCTTCAATGTTGTACCGCGCACAATACTGTCGTCAATGACAACAAGGTTGTCGACCTTTGGTCTTACGCTTCCGTATGTTATGTCATATACATAGGATGCAAGGTCGTTGCGCTTGTCGGTTGTAGAGATGAATGTACGCATCTTGATATCCTTGTTCACGGCCTTTTCCTGGCGTACCTTCTTTGTAACGATGGCATTGAGCTGCTCGGGGGTGAATGTCTTGCCCGAGTTGATCTCCTTCACCTTCCACTCGTCAAGATACTCCTGCATACCCTCTACCATGCCGAAGAATGCCATTTCGGCTGTATTAGGAATGAATGAGAAAACAGTGTTGTCGAGGTCGTAATTGATTGCCTTGAGAATCTGCTCCTTGGGGTTCGAACCAAGTTTCTTGCGCTCGGTGTAGATATCGCCGTCGTTGCCGCGGCTGAAGTAGATGCGTTCGAATGAACAAGGAAGGAATGCCTTCTGTGGAATAATCTGCTCGCTGCGGATTTCGCCACGCTTGTTAATGATAAGCGCCTCGCCCGGCTTTAGCTCGATGACCTCCTCGGCCTTCAGGTTCATTGCTGTCTGCAATGCTGCACGTTCGCTTGCCATGGTGAAGATCTCCTCGTTTGCATACCAATAGGCTGTACGCACGCCCCATGGGTCGCGCATAGCAAACATCTCGCCGCTACCTGTCAAGCCGCAGAATACATAACCGCCGTCGAGCATTGGAGTAGATGTACGCAACACATTTGCCACATCCATGCGTTCCTCAATTGTATTTGTGATGTCCATGCCCTCGAGTCCCTCTTCCTGGCACTCCTTGTACACGCGTTCAACCTCGCGGTCGAGACGGTGACCCATAAGTTCGAGCATGATATATGTGTCGGCATACACGCGTGGGTGCTGGCCATGTGATACGAGCTCACGGAACACGTCCTCAACGTTTGTGATATGGAAGTTTCCGCAGAGAGCAAGGTTCTTGGCTCTCCAGTTGTTGCGGCGCAGGAACGGGTGCACATACTGCATACCGGTCTTTCCTGTTGCCGAATAGCGCAAGTGACCCATGTAAAGCTCACCCGCAAAGCCAAAGTGGCGATATGCATAGTCGGCATTGTCCTTCATCTCCTTTGGATGAGAGAGAATGCTCTTGTTTGCCAAGTCGAAGACCTCGGAGATGGCACCCGAGCCCTCTGCCCTTTCACGGAACATATAATCCTCACCCGGAGAGGCCTTGAGTTTGACGCAAGATATACCGGCGCCCTGCTGACCACGGTTATACTGTTTATTCATCAACAGGAACAATTTATTCATACCATAGGCCCATGTACCATATTTCTCCTGATAGTAGTTCAAGGGTTTGCGCAAGCGAATCATCGCAACACCACATTCGTGCAATAGAGGTTCCATAAATCTTTTAAATAATTTT
>JAZQZM010000085.1:0-4045 GCA_045634085.1 Bacteroidaceae bacterium | reverse complement strand
AAACCATGCTCTTCGGTGTTGATGACAAACTTTATCTCTTTGCCATTGAGAGTTTCACTGTCAGACAACGGCAGAGCCATAGCGTATGCTGTGTATGACTCTTGAGAAGCCAATGTGGTGTTCAAGAGTGTGGTGATGCTTTTATGATTCCCAGCAAAATCCACATAAAGGCTTTCAGTAGTGTAATCTCCATGCACCTCCGCAAAATTAGAACCTATTGGTGCTCCACCGTCAATACTAAGGCTCATATTTTCAAGCCTTGCAGTGGTCGGGCGCTTGTTGGTGATGATGAAACGGAATGTTGCAGGGATGTGTTTGAAAGAAATGGATGCACTACCATTCTCAAATTCGCCCAGACCATACATCATCATATAGTCGCGAAGGAACTCCGGGTTCTGGGAGAATGTCTGTACGAAAAATGCAGGCATCTCCATTTGTGCGCTGAAGCTTGTCTCATCGGCCTCGAAAATACAGAAATCATTTATAGGAGTCACTGCAAATACTGCCTTTGCGTTAGCCATATCCTCTGTATCATAATAGCGCAATGTCTTGAAGTCGGCCTTGTGAAGGTCTTCCTGCGGGCTGATGGTCATATAGGTGTGATACAGCGCCTCTTGCAAGTCCTCGTCTGTAGGATTCTCTGACGAATAATTGCGAACGAAGGCCGAGCCATCGGAGAGCAATGCCACCATCTCAGTACCTTTATCATCGGCCTCCCAGTTGAAGATAAGGCTACCGCTGCCATTGGGGTCTGCCCACGCGGCACGGGTAGAAGGCTCGTCAGCACTGCTGAAGGTGAGCTGCTCATATTTGCTCACGCTCGGCTGCTCAGGGGTGTCGGGCACGATGTCATCGTTGCTGCAAGAGGCAAACGACAGCATCGCCAACGCACCAATTATTAGTTTATTTATTTTCATACTGTTTATGTTTTATTATTCTTTGTCAAGCGTTTAATGATTTCCCATTGACTCGTTTTGCTTATCGCAACCCGCTCGGGTGTGACTACTCCACACTGCGAGCGACCATTTGCTGCAAAACTCGCGGTAGTGAAATTTATCTCTCTCGTTTCACTCGTTCCATAAATTTCCCCATTCTCCACGGCGGTGCATCGGAGCACCGAATTCTGAATCATCGCTATCAGGAGCAGAACCTGTAATAGAAGAACCTGCCTGAAGTAATGGTTCACTTTCCAATTCCACAATAGTTGTTATCGGTGGGCTGTAGAGTTTTTTTGTCTGTCTGTTGTTTTTCATATGTTTAAGGTTAGTAAATTACTTATTTATTGCTGTGCTTTTAATCACACTTCGTGTGCTTGAATTTGCTCTTTTATCTTTGCTCTTTGACATCACGCGCTTCCCGTGACCCGCACGGCACGACTATACCGTGCTACGTGCGACCTATCACTGCGCGCACTGTCGATGCCTTTTGGCATTCATCTTTTCTCTGTACTCTTCAATGCTGCATCCTGCAAACTTCTGGAACACCTTCTTGAATGTCTCGGGATTGGGGCAACCTATCTTGTAGCCAACCTCGTAGGATGGTATATCGGGGTTCCGGTGTATCATTCTCTTGGCATCCTCTATGCGCAGGCTGTTCAGCCATGCCGGGAAGTTCATCTTCATTCGGTTCCTTACGCAGTAAGAGATGTGTATGGAGGCAATGCCTGTTTCTGCCGCAACCTCTGAAAGCTTAACTCCCGGACGATGGTAGTGCCTGAGCTTTACCCATTCCTTGAGTGACTCTTCAACGGCATCGATTTTCTCTTTATAGGATGGTAATGGCACCCTTATCGGGGGAAACTCGTTATTGGCTTTATCCATATTTTGGTCGGTCGTTTATTGTTTCGGTGCCAAAAATATGTTGTTTTTTAGAAAAAATATTAATTTCGCACTAAAATCGAAGTAACGTTTTTTATATACACTTTAACGGTTTTTATTTTCAGGGAGGGGTATCCATTTGGGTATCAATATATTACAACTGTGTTGAATCCGACAAAAACAAAGGACAAAACCGCGGGGAACAATAATTTAAAACAGAAGTACAGAAGAACAAAAAGTCTTTCTGCTATTAAGATATGCTGGTCGTTTGTAAAACTGTACGACAATTAATTGTTTAAACCTACGTCAAGGTGAAAACGGGTTTTCCCCATTGTCGCAGGTTTAACAATTTTGAGTTGGAATGATTTCCAATATCATATCTAATAGCAGAAAGGTTACAGAAATATTAACGCCGTGTATGTCATTTGCTTGCCTTGTGTCAAAATCTTATGTCCTTATGTTCTTGTGTCTAAAGAAAACAACGATAGCCTCGGGGGGAGGGCATTGATTTCGGCGACGACCGAATTATACTGATATAAAACAGAAACAACAATTTACAACTATGCCAAAGCCGATAAAAATTACACGCAAAAAGGGTGCTGTGCAGATGGCGAGCCGCATGAACGGGCACGAAACGGGGTTTGCGCACATTACGATGACCAAGGATGAGCATTACCGGGAGCCATCGACAAAGCATTATTATATTCTTTCGATAAAGAAGGGGGCTATCAAACTCAGTACGCGCCTGTACCAGAACAAGGTTATTGGCGAGGGCACTATGGCGCTTGTTCCAAAGGCGGGTGTGTTTGATATGTTGGCTGTTGAGGATGCCGATGTGATTATGTTTGCATTCACCACTACCATAATACGCAGCGACAAGGAGATGCTCGAATACTTCTGCAAGCACGCATCGAAAAAGGGTTATTCGTTCAACACGCTGCCTATCTGCAAGGCGATGGATGACCTGTTGATGCTTATTCACACGCAGATACACGAACAAAAACTAAGGCATAGTGGTATATGCCATATATGGAACAGTTACTTCTTTCACATCATGTCGTCGTACTATGCCAAGGATGACATTACGGCTTTCATGCGCCCGATACTGTCGGGTGGTGCCGACTTTGAGTCGTTCATTGAGAACAATTACCTTGAGGCAAAGGGTAATGTGTCGCGACTGATTACATTGTCGGGGCTGTCGGTGGCTACCTTCAACAACAAGTTTATGGCTATATATGGTATGAAGCCTAAGAAATGGCTCGATGAGAGGATAAAGGCTACAATAATTGAGATGGCGCAGGAGCACTTAGTGACGGCAAGCCACATTGCAAATGAACTGGAACTACCACCACAACGACTGAACGACCTGACAAAGCGATTCTGGAACCTCTCGCCAACAGCCGTGATACGCAAGGTAAAAAAGGGTGAGCTGTTGGAGTAATGAAAATAAATCCCCAAGACCTCCATTTTATAGGATAGTCCTGGGGATTCTTGTGTTTAGTCGTCAATCTGCATATAGATTGTGATATAAAGGCGGTTGTTATAGATTCCTATTGATTCAATCCAACTGTTCCAACCGTTGCCAAAAGCCTTATATCGCACGTTGAACACGAATTGTAAACCAAAATGTAGACAACCTTTTTTGGTAAAGTGACCGACATTCCGGCTGCCATATATGATGCCGCTGAACAGCGTGTGAGTTCAACTGATGCTGCGGGGATTTCCCGTGAGTGTGCCGGCATTACATGTGAGTTGCTGGACTTTTCATTTGACCAGGATGTCCTGTTCAAGAAAAATGTTTCAAAAGCACATTGTGTAACCTATGCCAGGGTGTGCGCGACATTGTGTAACAGAATCTACAGGGAACGGGGTGTCGACGCCGAAGCAGTCCCCGTTGTAGGTTATATAACCGTTCTTGGTGTGAACGCCAACAGGCTGCTGATGTTGTTTCTGCCCTCGGAGTATGAACGATATGTAGTTGATCATGATATGGTGGAGATAAGGAGTGGTGGTAAGGCGATGTTCTATATTGACCCTTCGGAGATTGAGTTTACTGGTGTTGAACGTGTATATCCGATATGACAGAAGAGGCCGACTAAAAAGGTTCTTTTGTTGTTGTGCTCGCCCTCAAAATGCTCATTTACGCTTAGTAAATTAACCCACTAAGTGGCTTTTCCTCCTCGTAGCTCGGCATAGAATGCGGGCACTCTCTGCTCTCGCATTACAGC
>JAZQZM010000084.1:0-19114 GCA_045634085.1 Bacteroidaceae bacterium | reverse complement strand
TGGCACACAGAACGACATGGCTACGATCCGACTTAGTCTACATGCAACACAAAAGAGACTATCGAATTCGAAGGTGAGACTTATCCTTTGATCAAGCTTGAGATCTCTAACACTTCTCACCCATTCTATACCGGTAAGGCTAAGTTGGTCGACACAGCAGGTCGTGTGGACAAGTTCATGAGCCGTTACAGCAAGACTTTGAAGAAGTAATTGAGCTAAAGAATATTTTAAAAAGGTGTATGCAAATACACCTTTTTTTATGCAGACAACCAAGCTGATAAAGCACACAAGAAAATACCCAGCACCATGAACAGCATAAAGACACTCCTGCTGGCCACATTGGCATTATTCGTTACTGCATCGTGCAGCAATAACGATGACTCATCCACAAAAGGCATCCCTGGAAACATGAATGCAAACATAGGACTCGCCAAGTACACCGACCGCATCGAGATTCCGGCATTGGACGAGGACGAGCTGTTCATAGCGCACACTACAACCGAAAACGGAAGAACAACTATCACCTACAGCATCGCCCACAACCCCAAGCGCAAGCATTGCCGCTGGACCGCGTTCACATTCGATCCAGGGAACAGAGCAATAAAGTGGAAACGGGACAATTGGGACAACACAGAATGGGGAGGAGACCCGTTCCAGCCAAATCCGGAGATGCCCGACGAATACGTAATGACAAAGAACGATATAAACCGTAACGGTTTCGTACGCGGACACATTGTTGCATCATACGACAGAGTTTACTCCAAGGATGCCAACGAGCAGACTTTCTACTACAGCAACATAAGCCCAATGTACAGCCGGTTCAATACCGGAGCATGGAGTGACTGCGAGGGTCTGGTACAAGGTTGGGGCCGTAACAGTGCATTCTGCGACACATTGTACATTGTTAAGGGAGGCACCATAAGAGAGGGCGAATACAGGACTGTAGGTTCATGCCCAACGGTTCCGAACCACTACTTCATGGCACTCCTCAGCCTCAAGAACAACACCTACAAGGCTATCGGCCTCCTGTTCAAGCACGAGAATGGCGAGAGCCAAGCACAGGTGTGCTCGATAGACAGGCTTGAAGCCTTTACAGGCATAGACTTCTTCTGCAATGTGCCCGACGCCGTTGAGGATGTCATAGAAAAGAACTGCCGGCCAACGCAGTGGACAGGCCTTAAGAACTACAAACTCATTGAATAGCAATTGAATTGAACAGCCTGCACCGGCTGTTTAATTCTTATTGATACATTCCGTTCCGGGTTTGTCAAATATAATCACTACATTTGCGACAGAGTATTGTAACGTAACCACAATTTTGCATTCGACATATGAGAATCATCAGGCAGATCATAGCGGCAATCACATTCATGGCGGCCGGTTCTGTATGCGCACAGGTCAGCGATACAGCGTGCAATAGCACACTGGCTACAAAATATGAGGCCGGAACCGTCTTTGGTAGCGGAGACTTTGCACCGATGTGGCATTTCAGCAACAGACAAGGTATCGGCAGCAACGAAAGTAACTGGACATACGCCAAGGCCGGAATAGCCGGAATAAACAAATTCAACAACTGCGGAATAAAGCTCAATTGGGGAGCCGACATCATTGGCGGTGACAACCTCACATCGGGTATTTTCATACATCAGGCATATCTCGACATCAATTGGAAAAGGGTTAGGCTATCACTTGGACAGAAGGAACGCTGGGGAGAAATGCAGAACCACCGTCTGAGCACGGGCGCACTTACCGAAAGCGGCAATGCACGCCCCATTCCACAAATCCGTTTCGACCTGCCTGAATATTGGAACATTCCGGGCACAAAAGGTTGGGTTGCCATAAAAGGACACCTTGCCTACGGATGGTTCACTGATGAGAAATGGCAGAAGGAGTTTGTCAACCCCGACAAGTCACGCACTGTCGGCGTACGCTACCATTCAAAGGCCGGTTTCGCACGCTTTGGAAACGAAGAGAGATTCCCTTTGACAGCAGAGATAGGACTGCACATGGTATCACAGTTCGGCGGAGCCACATACAACCATTTGAACAAAGAGGGTGTACTGATAAGCAGCCCTACCCGCTTCAAGGACTACTGGACTGCATTCATGCCAACAAAAGGAGACAACCAGCATACCGTAGCCGACCAGGTAAACGTTGCCGGCAACATGCTCGGCAGCTGGCTTGGAGCACTCACATGGAACGAGAAGGATTGGAAATTACGCCTTACATATGAGCACGTGTTTGAAGACCACTCACAGATGTTCTGGGAATACGGCTTATGGACAGAACAGCTTGTAGGCCTGGAGCTGGAACTTAAAAGATTCAATTGGATAAAAGGCGTGACACTTGAGTACTTCAACCTCAAAAACCAGTCAGGACCAATCTATCACGACACCAACAGCCTGATTCCGGACCAGATAAGTTGCGTTGACAACAACTATTGGCATCATACATACAACGGCTGGTTCAACTACGGTATGATGATTGGAACCCCACTTGTAACAGCACCGGTATACAACACGAACGGCACACTGGGTATATACAATAACCGCGTAGAAGCATTCCATCTGGGAATAGAAGGCTCGCCACTTGACTGGCTCGACTATCGCCTGTTGCTTACAAAAAGCAACAACTGGGGAACATACAGCACTCCATTCACCGAAATCAAGGAGAATACATCGGGACTCATCGAACTGACATTCAGCCCCAAGTCATTGAAAAGATGGAGCCTGACTGCCTCATTCGCCTTTGACAAAGGAGAATTGTACAGCAACAACTACGGCGGAATGATAACAATAACACGCCGCAATATTATCGGATTTTAAAAGATACATGATATGAAGAAAAGCATATTCATTCTACTATGTCTCACGGCATTGATATCATGCCAGAAAGAGGACCACAACGGTGATCTCGGCGGATACTGGAAACTGCAGCAGATTGAATTGGTCGACAATGATTCAGTAATAAGTACCAGAGAAAAGAACCGATTCTGGGCTGTACAGTTGGACCTTATACAAATAGGCAGCGGGAAAGGACGTTTCCAGCATATCAAGGACTCTTTATACATCCAGATGATAACAGTGCCTCATTCACCTAACGAATACGGACTTTTCAACCCCAAGGACGAACGATTCGGCGTCCTGCACCTCGACCGCAACGGGATGATACTGAGGTCAGAGAAAGCCACACTCACATTCAAGAAATTCTAAGAAGACACTTTGATAATCAAAAGCCAGGCTGGCATTGCCAGCCTGGCTTTTGATTATCAATAACATTCCCGACCTTTATCTCTCTAGTTCCTCTTTAAGATATCTGGCCGTATGCCCTGCGCCTTTTGCTACAACCTCCTCAGGAGTGCCTGTTGCCATTACCATTCCACCGTCACGGCCACCTTCTGGACCCATATCTATTATGTAATCGGCCATCTTTATGACATCAAGGTTATGCTCAATGATTACTACCGTATTACCTTTATCGACAAGACGGTTTATCACATTCATGAGCACGCGTATATCCTCAAAATGGAGACCCGTAGTTGGTTCATCAAGCAGATAAAGCGTCTTGCCGGTATCACGTTTTGAAAGTTCCGTTGCAAGTTTCACGCGCTGACTCTCTCCACCCGACAACGTTGTTGAAGGCTGACCGAGTTTTATATATCCGAGCCCCACATCCTGCAGAACCTTAATCTTATTCAAAATTACCGGAACATTCTCAAAGAACTCCACAGCCATGTTAATTGTCATGTCGAGCACGTCGGCTATTGACTTGCCCTTATAACGAACCTCAAGTGTCTCACGGTTATAGCGTTTACCGTGACACACCTCGCAGGGAACCATAACATCGGGCAGGAAGTTCATCTCAAGGGTCTTGTATCCGTTACCGCCACACTCCTCACAGCGGCCTCCCTTTACGTTGAACGAGAAACGCCCCGGCTTGTAGCCACGTATCTTGGCTTCGGGAAGGTCGACAAAGAGGTTGCGGATATCGGAGAACACACCTGTATATGTCGCAGGGTTGGAACGCGGTGTACGCCCAAGCGGCGACTGGTCCACATCCACAATCTTGTCAATGTATTCAATACCCTCGATGCGGTCATATGGCAACGGTTCTCTCAAAGCCCTATAAAAATGCTTCGCCAGTATGGGCTGCAGAGTATCGTTCACAAGCGAAGACTTACCGCCGCCCGAAACACCGGTAACACATATCAGCTTACCCAACGGGAACTCTACATCCACATTCTTGAGATTATTGCCACGTGCACCGAATATCCTTATATACTCACCACTACCCTCACGACGCTTCGGCGGCACTTCAATTTTCTCATCACCATTGAGGAAACGCGCCGTCATTGTATTACCCTCGAGCATCTGCTGCGGAGTACCGGCAAAAACAACTTCACCACCCTTACGACCCGCTTTAGGACCAAGGTCTATAATATAATCAGCCGCAAGCATGATATCACGGTCGTGTTCTACTACAATAACCGTATTGCCCAAATCGCGCAGGCTTTTCAAAGAATTTATAAGCCTATCATTGTCACGCGGATGGAGTCCGATACTGGGCTCATCAAGAATATAGAACACGTTCACCAATTGAGAGCCCACCTGTGTTGCAAGACGTATTCGCTGTCCCTCGCCACCAGAGAGAGAGACCGACGAACGGTTAAGCGAAAGATAGCCAAGACCCACATCGAGCAGAAAACCGATACGCGACTGTATTTCCTTTACAATTTCACCGGCAATGGCACGTTGTTTTTCGGTAAGATCGGCGTCAAGTTCCCTGAGCCATTCATGCAGATTAGCGATATCCATTGATGCAAGTTCATGGATATTCTTGCCGCCAAGACGATAATGCAGGGCCTCCTTGTTCAGGCGCGCGCCCTTACACTCGGGGCACTCCTGCATTGCCGAGAACTGTTCGGCCCAACGCAATTCCTTTGCCGAAACACTGGTATCCTTCTGCTGTTGGATATACTTGACAAGACCGTCATATGTCGCAATGCTGTCATAGAACATCTCGGAAGAGCTGTTCAGTTTCAAAGGCACTGGTGAGCCGTAAAGAATCTCGTCAATTACCTCATCGCCAAGCTGTTCTACAGGGGTATCAAGATCGGCATCATATTTAGCAAGTACAGCCTCAATCTGCTGGAATATCGTTGAACGGCGATACTTGCCAAGAGGAGCCAAAGCGCCGTCATAGACCGAAAGGCTGCGGTCGGGGACAACCTTGTCTACATCGACCAGACTTACCACACCAAGTCCCTTGCATTTGGGGCAAAAGCCTTGAGGGGAGTTGAAAGAGAAGTTATGCGGATCGGGTTCTTTATAGGAAAGGCCTGTCACCGGACACATGAGACGCTTGCTGTAGTAACGTATCTCGCCCGAAGGCATCTCCATTATCATCACCAACCCATCGCCCTGCACAAGAGCTGCAGCAAGGCTCTGCTTCAGACGTTTGGTATCCTTAGCGTCAACCGCCAGTTTGTCGATGACAACCTCAATATCGTGGTTCTTATAGCGTTCAAGCATCATACCGCGGGACATTTCGCACATCTCGCCATCAATGCGCACATTGAGATAGCCCTTGCGCATCATCTGCTCAAAGAGTTCCTTGTAATGTCCCTTACGTGCCTTGACAAGAGGGGCGAGCATATAAATACGCTTGCCGTCATAGTCACTGAGCAAGAGTTCAAGAATCTGCTCCTCGGTATACTTCACCATCTTCTCACCCGAGAGATAAGAGTATGCATCGGCGGCACGCGAGAACAAAAGACGCAGATAATCATAGATTTCGGTCGTCGTACCCACGGTTGAACGTGGATTCCTGTTCGTAGTTTTCTGCTCAATGGATATTACAGGGCTGAGACCTGTAATCTTGTCCACATCAGGACGTTCAAGACCACCCAGAAAATTGCGCGCATAGGCCGAGAATGTCTCGAGATAGCGACGCTGTCCCTCGGCAAAAATAGTATCGAAAGCAAGCGAAGACTTTCCGCTTCCACTCAAACCGGTCACTACAGTAAGCGAGTCGTGCGGTATCTCCACATCAATATTCTTGAGGTTATGCACACGGGCACCAAAAACCTCTATCTTTCCTTTTCCCTCTTCCACTTTGCTCATCTTTGAATTCATTTATCCTAAGGCGCTGCAGTCTCCTCGGTATATCCGCGCAACAGGTTCACATCGCGGCGGATCTCGTACTTGATTCCGTCGGCACCCCTGGCATCAATAACCACATAGTAAACACCCGGTTTGACATCCTTACCCTTGTAAGTTCCGTCCCAACCGCAATCCTCACATCCAATCTGGTCTATCCCCCAAGAATAGAGTTGCTGCCCCCAACGGTTATATATCGCTGCACTGAATGAAACTATGGATTTTACATTGTAGACATTGTAATAATCATTGATGCCATCGCCGTTGGGCGAGAAGGCATTGGGTGCCTCAAGGCTGGACTCGGCAAGAATGACGCGAAAAGGTTCGTACTCCCCGGTACCGAATTCCCACACCACCTCACTGTCACTGATACTTGTATACACTATCCTGGGCTGTATTAGTGTTGCACCGCTTTCACGTACATCAAGTTCCACTTCCTTGTCATACCGCACAAGATATGGTTCACTCTCTCCCTCCTTGGTAAACTCCCATGAGCACACAAGCGAGTAGCCGTCGATATCGTCGGCATTGGCAAAGAGCCTCACCGTTACAGGAGCCTCACCGGAGAACTCACCGCCGACAGCAAATTCCGACACCTCGCCTTTGGAATCTGTAACTGACAGCGTAGGCGCAGGAGCCTCAATGGTTACCTGCGCAGCAAGCGGCAAGGTACACAACATGAATAGCAAAGACAAAAAATATCCTTTCATATCAAAATATTGTTCAACGTTCACACAGTACCCGTACGCACAACAAATGCATATCACCTACAGGCATGTTACAAAAAACAAAAATAATAAATATGCCCGAGAAAACAGCAACAGGAAAGCAAAATTAAACTTCGCATACATATATTATCATTTCGTAACATACGGGCAGAAGTTTTTCGGGGCAATATCTTCTATTAATCGCAATTAAGTTGTATCTTCGCGTAAATTTGCAGCCTTGTCCATGAACAGGGCATCAGCACATACAAAAACATGACACTACAATGAAAGGATACAGACACATATTTACATTGCTCATCGTGTTGCTTTTCACGTTTGCAGCCAATGCCCAAGACGGAGACTACGTAATACACACGGTAACGAAGGGACAGACCCTCTTCTCGATATCAAAGATGTATGATACGACTGTGGAGATTATCGTAAGGAACAACCCCGGGAGTGCAAAGTCAATTTCCGTAGGAGCAAAGCTGAAAATTCCCCGCAACAAGTTAAGCACCAGCGGTAACGACAACAATGCCGTAAGACGTAACGGCAAGCTCTATCATACCATACGTAGCAAGGAAACCCTTTTCAGCCTTGGAAAGAAGTATGGCGTTACACCCGATGAGATATGCGCAGCCAACCCTGGACTTTCCATCGGCAATTTCCCTGTAGGCAAGGAAATAGTCATTCCACAGAAGGAGGTCAAACAGACTACAAGCCAAGAGAAGAAGCCCGTACTGCAGCTTCACATAAACGGTTCAAAAGGAGTAAAGCCCGAAATTGAGAAGACCCACAAGGTAAAGAGGCGCGAAACCATTGAAAAGATCTGCAAGAAGTACGGTATCACCAAAGAAGAATTCCTGAAAGTCAACCCCGGACTCAAGGACAAGGAGGTTGAGAGAAAAATGGTTGTAAACATCCCTAAGAAAGCCACCAAGCAGGAGAATGCAGAACAAGAGAAGCCGATAGTAAAGGATGCGAACAACAACATTACCGGCAATGAAGGACAACCTGATTCAGGCGATGCTACCACACGGGTTGCGGTAATACTCCCCTTCCTGCTCGACCGTTATGCACCCGAAGAGCAAGGCCGCATGGTAGAGTTCTACCAGGGATTCCTAATGGCAGTAGAGAGACTCAAGAGAGAAAAGCACTCTTTCGAGATAAACACCTACGATTCCGGTTTCAGTGACAACAGCCTTGACAGCCTTTTAAAAAGCGGAGCCCTTGACAGAATGGACCTTATCATTGGTGCATACTACCCCAAGCACAACAAACAGTTGGGACAGTTCGCATTTGAGCACAGGATACCGCTTGTGATACCGTTCTCAAACAAGCAGGACGAACTGTACAATAACCCTATGGTATTCTTTGTAAACACACTGCAGTCAGCAATTATGCCTGACGTTACAGAAAACTTCATCGCCAAGTTCCCTGACGCCAATGTGATTTTTGTAAACGACACCATCAAGGGAAACAAAGGCAGCTTTATAAAGAGCATGACTGCCGCACTCGACAGGAACAGCATCCCCCACACTACGATATCCATGAATGAGATTGTGTTTGAGGGAGATATTGAGGAAGAGGATTTTATCAACTGTTACAGGATTCTTGATGTTGACAGCACAAGAAGAAACATAATAATCCCTACATCATCGTCAAAGGAGACACTGAACAGGATTCTCCCCTCGCTTGTTATGGCAAATGCAATGGACACTGCATTGATGAACAGATACAGCCTGTTCGGTTACCCAGAATGGCAGGTATACGCACAACAGACAAGAGAACAGATGTATGAGATTGACACATACTTCTATGCGACTTTCTATACACACTTCTCACTTCCCGAAGCGGCAAAGTTCCAAAACGATTTCATACGCTGGTACAACCGCGACCTACAGAAGATATTCCCGCGTTACGGCATGTTAGGATATGACATCGGCTACCATTTCCTGCTTGCTGCAAGCATGTATGGCAAAGAGTTCACTGACAAGCTGGACGGCTTTGACACTACACCGATACAGACCGGGTTCAAATTTGAGAGAATGAACGGCAATGGCGGTATGATGAACAAAAAACTCTATTTCATCCACTACACCCGCGATTATAACATCGAAAAGACAGACCTTGACAAATGCATAGAATAATTGGCGTACTAACACTACTGCTCGGCGTAGCTTTAAACCTGCAGGCTCAGGTTGAAGAACCACGCAGGCTCCTTGAGATTGGAGTTGCTGGAGGTATGAACATGAACAGCATGGACCTGCAGCCATCAATGCGCCAGAAGATGCTCAACGGAGCCAACGGCGGCATCAGTCTGCGATATACAAGCGAGAAATACTTCAGCATGATATGTGCCGCACAACTTGAAGTAAACTTCTCACAGCGAGGACTCACCGAGAATTTTGACGACGGTACAGACAACCTCTACAGCCGCACAATCAATTACATCGAAGTTCCGTTCTTTGCCCACCTTTCATGGGGAAAAGAGAAGAACGGACTGCAGTTCTTTATAAACCTTGGTCCACAGTTCGGTTTCCTCATTAATGACAGCGAAAAATACAGAGGCAATTGGCTACCCGAAGAACGCCCAGAATCCATCAGGCCGATGTATGGCAAGGAAATATACAACACATTCGACTATGGTATTGCAGGAGGTGCTGGACTTGAGTTGAAGACCAATGCCGGCAACTTCTTCATCGAAGGAAGATACTATTACGGCCTTGCAGATATATTCAACAACTCAAAGACCGATGATTTCGGACGTTCGGCCAACCAGACGATATCAGTAAGACTGGGATACTCAATAGCTATACTCAAGTAACCTGAAGAAAGCATTGAAACATGCCAAAATGCATCATGCGACATTCTAGTCATTAAAACCGATTACAACAATAAAAGCATTATAATATAAACAAAATAGACCGACAATATGAAAAGAGCAGTGTTATTCTGCCTAGCACTATGCGCAATTCTTGCAGCCAATGCCCAGGAGTTGCCATATTCAAAATACCTCAATTTCACAAAGAACGAGTTCAAGGAAAACTGTTTCAAATACGATGACTATACCAACACCTGGACTCTGCGCAAGACAAGTGGACTGAATACGACACTCAATGTATTGGCAATCATAGCCAATGCCAGAGAAGAAGTACGCCCCGACAAAAATGATTATACAATCATGGTCCAGATGGGAGAAGAGGGCAAGGCATCTTACATCAAGGTCAAATTCTATAATGACGAAACATATCACAAATTGCTGACATTCCTGAAAGACAACGGAAGCAAGTTTGTCGAGACATCATCGGGCAAGCTAATCAAACATCAGGCATTCCATGGTGATTATGCAGTGGAACTGAACATGGAACAGCATACCATAAGCCGCACATCGGCGCGTACCATAGACTACAAGACCGTAAAGAATGTCGATGAGTCGTACAACGCGTACCGGTTTATAATATACACCGATATAGAACCCTGTTCAGAATATCTTGAAAAAAAGGCAGCGAAGCAGGAAAAACGCGATGCCAAAGGGAAGAAGAAAAAGAGTGTGGATGAGTTGATGTAATCACGACTATTAAAAGCACAATGATACCGGATCAAAAATACTTTTGACCCGGTATCATTTGTTGTAAAGAGGATTACTGTGAATGACATGTTTCACAGTAACTTATATGGTAATTTATTTTCTTCAGTATCCATGTTCTGCTTTTTGCGACACATTGTATTTGCATTTTAGATTGTACAGAAATAAGACTTTTACTCATGAATGCCCAAAATATGTTCATCCTTAAGGTTCCAGAATATCATATGCACAAGATGCAGTCAAAACAGACAATAAGGCTACTGCATTAAATTATTTTTTCTAAATTTGCTGAATCAAAAAATAGAACGCAGATATGAAACGTATATATCTTTTACTTTTTGCAAACCTCCTGCTCTCGGTTTCCATCATTGCCCAAGAACGTATTATTGATGCACAAACAAGGACTCCGGTTTCGGCGGCTTCAATAATAGACGCATCCGGTAACATGGTAGGTTTTACACTGAGTGACGGAGAATTCACAAAAATACCGGAATCGGCATACCCTGTCACCATCCGTTGCTTGGGATATGAACAGCTTGTAATTGAACGACCGGCAAACAAGACATGGGAAATCACGCCTGCAGTATATGATCTGGAGGAGGTGATAATAGTCCCTATTGAACGTAGTATACTTAAGCAGATACTTTATATACGGGAATATTTTAGCTTGAGCACCAAAAGCGATACCGTGGCATTCTTTACCGAATATATGGCCGACCGTTTTATCCCGGCTTCAAAAGAGGCAAAGTTCAACGGGAACACCTCGCTACGCATACTGGGGAACCGTAGTTTTTCACGTTTCATGATTTCGGACAAAGACAGCGTTGCCATGTCACCGGAAACTTCATTCCCTTCCATGCTCTCCGTTTTTGATTTGAATATAAAGACGATTACCGCACCGGAATCCTTTAAAGAGAACGGGGAGATTACCAAGTATTATGAAGAACCCGGCAAATCTGGAATGTCGCTTATTATGAAACAGAACAGCCAGACCTTTACCACTATTATAGATGGTTTGGCCGATGAAAAAGACCACTCCATATCCCCATGGCTTCTGAAGGCCATAGGATTTTCAATGGAAATAGGACAATTATATATGACACACGCCTATAGGGTAAATGAAAACGGCATATATCTACCCAAAGACCTCTTAGAGGCCAGTTTTGTAATGGTAGCCGACGGCAAAGGAAAATTCATACGGAAGATATTGAATTCGGACAAACCCGTCCTCGTCCATTCAATGATAGAATTGTATGTAGTAGACCGCAGTTATCTTTCGAAGGACGAAGCCAAAAAAGAATATAAGAACAAACCGGAAAACGTGGAATTCGTCATTCCCTCAACCGTTCCGCCTTTGAATGAAGCTACCCAAAGAATGGTTGAACGGGCAAAAGTTTCACGATGAACATGTTCATTTATATAAATCATTTAAAACAGCAAGGCGTTTCATTGATGAAACGCCTTGCTGTTTTAAATACTGGAGTTTATCTGTTCCTGTACATATCGTCGTAGTACTTCTCATACTCGCCGCTTGTGATGTTATCCATCCACTCCTGATTATCAAGATACCAGCGTACGGTCTTCTCTATACCCTCTTCGAACTGCAGGCTTGGTTCCCAACCGAGTTCCTTCTGCAATTTGGTAGAATCTATCGCATAACGCAGGTCGTGTCCGGCACGGTCTGTAACATATGTTATGAGGTCAAGCGATGCACCCTCAGGATTACCGAGCAGGCGGTCTACAGTCTTTATTATGACCTTGATGATATCAATATTCTTCCACTCGTTGAAACCACCGATGTTGTAGGTATCGGCAATCCTGCCCTCATGGAAAATGACATCTATGGCACGGGCATGATCTACAACATAAAGCCAGTCACGCACATTCTCACCCTTTCCATAAACCGGCAATGGCTTGCGCTGACGGATATTGTTGATGAACAGCGGTATCAGCTTCTCAGGGAACTGATAAGGGCCATAGTTATTCGAGCAGTTGGTAACGATTGTAGGCATGCCGTATGTATCATGGTAAGCACGTACAAAATGGTCACTGCTTGCCTTAGACGCCGAATATGGACTATGAGGATTATACTTTGTCGTTTCGTAGAAGAAGTCCTCACCATAGGCCAGATGATGCTCACCCGATGATGCGGTTGTTGTGAACGGAGGTTCAATACCCTGGGGATGACTCAGTTCAAGCGCACCGTATACCTCGTCGGTGGAGATGTGGTAGAAACGTTTGCCTTCATATTTCTCGGGCAATGACTCCCAATAGAGCTTTGCGGCCTGCAAAAGCGACAATGTACCCATGACATTAGTACGCGCAAAGGTAAACGGGTCCTTAATACTGCGGTCAACATGACTCTCGGCTGCAAGGTGTATGATACCGTCAACATTATGCTCGACCATCAGTCTATACATAGTATCAAAGTCGCAGATATCGGCCTTTACGAAGGTATAGTTACCATAGTCCTCAATGTCCTTGAGGTTTGCAAGATTGCCTGCATATGTAAGTTTGTCAACATTGATTATATGGTAATCAGGATATTTATTTACCAAAAGACGTACTACATGAGAACCGATAAAACCGGCACCTCCGGTAACAAGAATATTTCGTTTCATTTATCAGACATTTATTATTACAAATCAAGCAGGGGTGACAAGACCGCCACCCCCTGCATATGATTACTCCTTGATGAGTTCAAACTCGGCACCCGAAGCAAAGTCCTGGCCGTTCTGCGAACTTGTGGCTGTAAAACGCACGTAACGGGCTTTCACTGGAGCCTTGAAAAGCACAGTCTGCTTGTCAGAACTGTATGGGAACTCACCCTCTACTACAGGCTCACTCCAGTTCTTTCCGTCGGCACTTGTCTGAATTCTATATCCCTTTACGTTACCGTTATTACCGCCATCCTGACGAGGCATATACTTGAAACCCTTGATTGTAACCTCCTCGTTTGCATCGAAATCAATCCAGTGAGGATAGTTTGCTACAGTCACCGAGTACATTGTATGCCACATCGTAGATGGGTCACCGTCGAGCATCTTCTCGGCACCATTACCCGGCTCAAGGCTTGAGCAGAAAGCGACTGTTACCGGTATTGATGTTACAGCCTCATAAGCATATGTTGCAGCGAGCTTTGGAGTAGCCTTCTCCCACACTGTGATTGTACCACCCTTGCTCATATCAACAGGAGCTGTATAAAGCACCTTCTTGCCATTCTTGCCAACCTTATAATAGATTTCGGCACCATCCTTAGCGCAAGACATGGTAACGATTCCACGCATATCACGCTTGAGAACTACAGGAATTACACCCGACGCAGCAACGTTTGCAAGCTGTTCGTAGTTGTCACCGGTCTTTACTGGGCGCATGATGAAACCTACAGTATTCTCACCTGATTTAACAAGGTCGTGCTCAAGTGGACCGCCCTGGCCGCAACTGTTACCACCAAGACCGTTAACCTTGGCATCGAGGTGCAACCATGTACCCGATGAAGCCGGCAACTGATAAGGATGCGCGGCCTCAGTGAGTTCAACATCGTTCCAAGGCAATGCTGTTGTTGAGAGAGTACCGGTAGAGACGAACATGACACCGTTGCCTGCAGCATTTGTCAAAGTTGCCCAACGCACCTCCTCGCGGTTTGCCATATCCTGTGGTTTGGGGAAGTGTACGAACTGGTCGGCAACAGTGCTCTTGTACTGCTGAATGAAAGCACCTGTACGGCGGTCGTTATAGTTATTCCATGGACCGCGACCATAGTATGTGTACTGGTCAAGGCTCTTAGGTAACTGCAACAGATAACCTACACGTGCAAGCGCAACAGCAGCATCGCTACCTGTTACAGAACTGTTGAGTTCAATAGAACCATCGGGGTAGATAGTCCATATTCTGTTAGAAACGAAGTGGAACTCGTTTTCACCGAACTCACGTGCATCACTCTGCAGAGTAAAACTGTTATCCTCGTTCTTCACGCGGCGACCAGGATGCTTGGCCTGTGAACGTACAATATACTGGAGCACAATTGTTCCGTCGTCATTTTTCTGTGAGACGTATGATGTCACCTTATCCTCAAGGTTGTAAAGACCAAGAGCAAACCAACGGTTCCATGCCCAGATATCATTATCAACAGGTGCACGGTAACCACTGAGTGTCATTGAACTACCCTTCTCGAACACAGTTTCTGTGCCGTATACTACACTCTCGAACACACCTGTATTGTTGTTGAACACTACTGTAAAACCGTCACCGGCAATTGTGGTGGTAGCGTTAGCCTTATCCTCGGTCATCTTCACCTTCACGTTGCTCTTTGCAACATCGGCAAGAAGAGCAGCCTTCACAGCATCCTGGAGTTTCAACTGCTCCTCCATCTGCACATAACCTTTCTTTGCCCAAGGCATATCCTTCTTGAGCAGGAACTGAACCTTAACGAAGTACTCCTTGTCGGCAGCAAAAGAAGCATTGTTGAACTTGAGTTTGAATGTCTTTGCTGTACGTGGGGCAATCTTCATGCCTGGCATATAATAAGAATCAACTTGCTTACCGTCAGCCCAGAGAGAAACCTTCACGTCAAGGTCGCACAGACAGTTGAAATAGCGTTTGTTGAAGATTTCAACCTCGCCATTCTCAAGCATCTTCACACCAACGTTCTGATAAACCTTCTTAACCTCATAGTAAAGTGGTTTTGGAGAGTGGTCGGGGAACATTACACCATTCATACAGAAAGTATGGTCATTTGGACGGTCACCGAAGTCACCACCGTATGCCATATACTTGTCACCTGTTTTGGGATCTACGTTCCAGAAAGCCTGGTCGGCCCAATCCCAGATAGCACCACCCACAAAGAAGTTGGTACTCTCGATAGCTTCCCAATAGTCAATGAGGTTACCACCTGCATTACCCATTGAGTGGGCATATTCAGATATATGGAACGGATATACGATATTCATGTTACCCTTCACTGCCTCACGTGTCCAACCGATTGAAGGATACTGGTTTGAACCCATGTCAACAATGTAGTTGTTACGTTCATACTGTACCGGACGTGAAGCATCAAATGCTTTCAGCGCCTCGTATGCCTTCACAAAGTTGTCGCCGGGGCCGGCCTCGTTACCGAGTGACCAGATGCAGACAGCAGGACTATTGATTGTAGCATGTGCCATCTCCATTACACGTGCAACGTGTGCATTTGTAAATTCAGGAACGTGAGAAAGCGACTCCTTGCCATAGTAATACTCATGGCTCTCAATGTTAGCCTCGTCCTCGAGATAGATACCGTACTTGTCGCACAGATAGTACCAGTACGGAGCATCGGGATAGTGTGCATTACGTACGTGGTTGATGTTACCCTGGAGCATGAGCATTACCTCTTTCTCCATCTGCTCACGTGTAAGCGCATGACCTCTCTCAAGACTGTTCTCATGACGGTTCACACCCTTCATCTTGATGGGCTTGCCGTTCAGGTAGTAGTAACGGCCAGCGAGACCGAACTCATCTTCTGATGCCTTTGTATCACGGATCTCAACCTCGCGGAAACCGAAGTATGCCGATGCTATCTCCACCGCGTTGCCCTTCTTGTCGAGCAATGATACAACCAATGTATAACGGTTAGGCTCCTCGGCACTCCACTTTGCAGGGTCGGCTACAGGGATGTCAAGTTTCAGAGTCTTTGTATCACCGGCAAGCATCTGGTCAAGAGCAACTACCTTTGATGCACCCTCCACAATCTCATTGTCGTCGCTGTAGAGTTTATTCTTGTAGAGCTGTGCCTTTACCTGATACTTCTTCGCCTTCTTTGCAGTGAGATTACGGACGTCAACCTCAATGTTTGCAACAGCATCCTTGTACTCGGCATCAAGTTCTGTGCGCACGCGGATATCGCGCAGTTCAACAGGGTTTGTTGCTGTCAAAGAAACAGTCCGGAAGATACCGGGGAGGCGGAACATATCCTGTGCCTCGAGGAAAGAGGCATCGCTGTTACGGTAAACCTCAACAGCCACCACGTTCTCACCCTCAACAAGGTACTTTGTAATATTGAAAGCCGCAAGGTTACGTGAGTTCTTTGAGAAACCCACATACTTGCCGTTGATCCAGAGGTAGAAGAAAGAGTCCACACCATCGAAGTTGATATACACCTCACGTCCGTCCCAGTTTTCTGGAACAACGAATGTACGGCGATAAGAACCTACTTCGTTACGGAACTTGTATGTAGTATGGTGCTGAGCAGGCTCACGCATCACACCACCCTTCCAGTCACCTACAGCAACCTGATGCTTGAAAATCACCGGCTGGTTCACATAGATGGGAGTACCGTACTTCTGCGAGCCGTCGGCCTGAATACCATACACGTTCCAGTTCATTGGAACCTGAACCTTATCCCAAGTTGAGACATCGTAGTCAGTCTTGAAGAAATCCAAAGGACGTTCCCATGGATTTGCCACCCAATTAAAACTCCAAGTACCGTCAAGCGACATGTAGTACTTACTATTCTCAGGAAGCACCTTACGTGCAGCATCCTCACTGTCAAAGGTAAAGAACCAGGCCTTTGGCTGCTCCTTGTTGAGAGCAAGTTCCTCGGGCGACTCCCACTCGACAAGACCTGCGGCCTGTCCCTTCTCATAGCCATAACCACGCGGAGCCTCTACGTCACCGTAGGCAAACCCCTTAAGGTTCTGGGCTGTAGCAGTCATTGACAGTGAAAAAGCCGCCAACAACGCCAATACAAAATGTTTTTTCATAAATTATGGTTTTATAAATAATAATATTTTAAATGCAAAACGCGCATGCGCGCATAGACTTTGTAAAGTTAATGCTTTTTCACTAAAACAAGAAGCGGTTTGATATTTATTTCGCGATTGTTCGAGAATTGTTCTTCAACAGATTTCATTTGCGCCCGCCAAAAACCGGACACATTCTTTGAACATTCATTAAACCCCGACCGGCAATGATTTATGACAAGCAAGTCACACATTCCTGTAATAAAAAAAGATAAATACAAAGGTCAGTCATATCATAAATCATATTTAAGACCCAGCATGATATATGAATTGATTTTATAGTATCTGTAGAAATTTATGTAACAGTCGTTTACCCTGTAACGCGAATTATTCTTGCTATTGAACACATCGCACAATTCAAGGGTAACAGTGAGCCTGTTGTCCTTGAAGAAGGAACGTTTTAGGCTTATATCCCACACATAGTCGCAATAGTTCATCTGCGAAAACTCATATCCACGATACCACTGGGCACAGATATCCGATATAAGCAAAATGCCCAATGGCAATTCCAGCTGCTGATACGAACCTACCCAAAGGCTGTAATGAGTATCATTTATATTGCTTTGTATAGAGTTCTGCAACTGTTCCCAAGAATATCCCCCATGAATGTTTACATTGGTCTTACCCTTGCGATATGTGGCTTTAACAGAGACATTACTGTTCACGACATCGGTTGCACTTTCAAGTGACGAAATATTGTCGAGACTGACAAGGCTATGCATACGGTTGTACCGTACACTGGCCTGCGGTGCAAGTGTGAAGTAACCTTTCTTGTCAAGTTTTATGTTACTGCTCAGGCGTAATTGCATAGTCTGATTACCATCTACATTCTGTGGTTTGATTGTGCGGACACCTGTTTCCACATCGTAATGTACAGCACTGCTCATTGCACGGTTCTGTGCCGTAAAGTTGATGTTACCCGATAGAGAAAATTCGTTGTCTGGGTTAAAATAACGCATATTCATTGCTGCCGTGTGCGTTAGCGTAGGTTTGAGGCCGGGATTACCACGGCTGACATTCAACGGGTCGGTATCATCTGTGTAATCGAGCATATTTATAAGGTCGGGATATTGCTCCTGCACATTATAATTCACATCGACATTATAATTGCCGAACGTTTTCTTTGCATAAAGTGTAGGAGCCACATAGAACAGGTTGCGTACAACAGTTGTATCAATATCCGCACGGCGGTATTCAAGTTCAGTGCGTTCTGGATGAAACACCACTCCTGCAGCAAGATTCCAACCATTTTTCGCATAACTCATTTTAAGTTCAACCGAGTGCTTCTGTTCCGTTCTGGTAGAATAGATACTATTACGCCAATTAATAGTCTGCAACAACAGATCACTTTCAGGGATTGAACCGAAAGAATAATTGGGGTCGCTCCACACACCGCCCAAAGAGTCGAGCTGATACAACGGCATATCCCCCTTATCCCTCTCGTGCATATAACGATATACAGCAAGCAGTGTTGCACCATCGAACAGCGGTTCAGTGTATTGCAGTTTGCCGTCAAGCAAGAAACGGTTCCTCTCCTCATCGACATACTGTCTGTTTACAGCACTCCTGCTAATGTTGTAATATCTTATATCGGATAGCGAATGACCTTCCCTATCCACAAATTTCGGAGTAAAAGAGCCGAAGAAAGAGAGACTACGACCTTTCTTATCGAATTTCCTGATAAGCAATGTAAATATATAGAACACATTTTCATAAGAACGGTTGCTTGACAAACGGTTATTACCGGCTGTCGCAATGCCACTCAATCCGTTATCTTCAAGATTTCCCAACACATCCCTTATGGATGAATATTGCCCAAACGGCGAAGATGCAAAAATGGCGTTATCCGAACTTTTGCGGTCAAGTATATCATAATAGGCATAT
>JAZQZM010000083.1:0-29763 GCA_045634085.1 Bacteroidaceae bacterium | reverse complement strand
TTGCCCGAGGGCGCAGGTGTGCTTACACCGGGAACTTCTAAACAGGAGTATGAAGGCGATGTTGCGGTATCGGCTGTTGCCAATGAGGGTTACAGGTTCCTATACTGGAAGAGCGGTGACGAGATTATAAGCGAGGATGCCGAGACCGTTGTCTCTATGTTCGGTCCAAAGACTGTGACAGCAGTGTTCCAACCAATACAATACAATGTGAACATCATCTACAGCAGGGCACGTGGCTCTGTTGAGGGCGCAGGAAGCGGAATGTTCAGTTTCAACCAGGAAATCAAACTTAAGGCTGTGCCTGCTGCCGGTTACTTCTTCGTGGGCTGGCGTCACGAGGGAGAGATTATTGAAACAGATGCGGAACTTGAATTCACGGTAAAGGGTGAGGATGAGTACGAGGCTGTTTTCGAGCCAATCGAGGTGGTAGTAGTATTCCTTGACGAGAATTCGGCTGACAATACATCGATGTTTGCCGATACAAACGGAAAGCATTACAAGATTACGATGAACCGCAAGCTGAGTGCTTGGCAGTGGAATCCGTTCTGTGTGCCGTTCGATATATCGGAACAGCAGATAAACAAGACTTGGGGATATGCTACAATGATAGTGCAGCTCACCAAGGTTGAGAACGACAGGATGTACTTTACATCGGCATTCAACATAAAAGCCGGTGTACCATACCTTATCAAGCCCGAGCGCACTGTGGAAACTCCCTACCTTACATATAACAACAATATCGTAGTGGAGAGTGAGCCTGTGATTGTGGACCACGACGGCATAAGATACGAGGGTAATTACACCCCGCACGAGTGGAATCCTGCCGATGAGTACTATTATGGTGTGAAGAGCAATAATATAATTCAGGCGAAGGAGAGCACTGCTGCGTTGAAGGGTATGCGTGGTTACTTTGTTATCCCGCAAGGCCGTAAGGCTATGATTTATATTGGAGATAACTTCACCGGTATCAGCGAGACTGTTGAGGAGAAGGGTAACGGCAATGCCGGAATCTATAACCTGCAGGGTGTTTATCTTGGAAATGACGCAAGTTCTCTTGCACCCGGTATTTATATTGTTAACGGACAAAAATGTATAGTAAAATGAATATAAAAAAGGATTATGTAGCACCGCAGGCCAATGCCTGCAATGTAGAATGTGAATCTTCGATATTGGTGATTTCGGGTTCAAACGAGGTGGGAACCGCACCAGGAGTTGAGGATGAAGATCCCAATGCCGCTCGCGGGCACCGCGGAGAATGGGGCAACATCTGGAAAGGATAAAAAGCGGATAAGGAGGGCTATCATCGCCCTCCTTGTTGTTTGAAAAGGGGTGGGAATGGATAACAATTCTTATAATATTTGCAGATTGAGAAAATAACTGTAAATTTGCAGTAACGAGCAGGCAGTGTGGCTTTATGCTTCCACTGCAATGCTATAAACCAAGGATACATTATGGCAAAACAGCACATAACAATAGAAGAGGTCAAGCAGGACCTCCGTTATCTGCGTCTGCTGGCACGTGATTTCCCAACCGTGTCGAGCGTGACAACCGAAATAATCAATCTTGAGGCAATCCTGCATCTGCCCAAGCCCACCGAGCATTTCCTTGCCGATGTGCATGGTGAGCATGAGGCTTTTCAGCATATTCTGCGCAATGCGTCGGGTAACATCAAAAGAAAGGTCAATGACCTCTTTGGCGATACCATAACTGCCGAGGAGAAAAAGGACTTGTGTACACTTATCTATTATCCCGAGGAGAAACTGAAACTTGTAAAGCAGTCGGATATTGACCTTGACGAGTATTATGAACGTTCATTGAACCGTCTGATTGTGGTGTGCCGTAACGTGTCATCGAAATATACACGTTCGAAGGTGCGCAAGAGCCTCCCCGAAGAGTATGTGTATATCATAGAGGAACTTCTGCACGAGAGTGACGATTACCAGAATAAACAGGCCTATCTGAAAGTCATTATTGATACTATAATCGGTACAGGACGTGCCGGCCATTTTATTACGGCTCTCTGCTATCTTATACAAAGGCTTATCGTAGACCGTCTGCATATCCTTGGCGATATCTTTGACCGTGGCCCCGGTGCGCATCACATTATGGATGCCTTGTGCGATTATCATCATCTGGACATCACCTGGGGTAACCATGACGTGCTGTGGATGGGCGCTGCTGCAGGAAATACCTGCTGTATCGCAAGCGTGCTGCGTCTCTCATTGCGAGATGCCAACACGACGACACTCGAGGATGGCTATGCGATAAATATGGTTCCGCTTGCTACATTTGCAATGGAACAGTATGCCGATGATCCTTGTACAATCTATCAGCCACGTGTGGATGAGGAACGCACAAACTTCAACGAGAAGGATGTACGCCTCATTGCGCAGATGCATAAGGCAATCTCTGTAATAGAGTTCAAACTGTCGGGGCAGATAGCCATGAAGCACCCCGAATGGAATATGATGGACCGTTGCCTCATGGAGTTTATTGACAAGGAACGCGGTATCATCACCATTGATGGTAAGGAGTATGAACTTGGCGACAAGCTGTGGCCTACACTTGACCCGGCGAACCCGTATGCCCTCACTCCCGAGGAGCAGGATGTTGTCGACCGTCTGCGTCATTCTTTCATGCGTAGTGAACGCCTGCAGAGCCATGTGAACTGTCTGCTCATGCGTGGCGGCATGTTCGTGATATATAACTCGAATCTTATGTTCCACGCCGCTGTTCCCATCAATGAGGACGGTACAATGCGCGAGGTTGTGTTTGACGGCGTGCCTGTGAAGGGTAAGGAGCTTATGAAGAAGGTCGAGCGCATGGCGCGTACAGCGTTCGATAACGATGTCGATGAGGCTACACGTGAAAGGTATGCCGATTTCTTCTGGTACCTGTGGTGCGGTCCCGAATCACCACTCTTTGGTAAGGCGAAGATGGCGACTTTCGAACGCTATCTGCTCGATGATAAGGAGGTACAGAAAGAGCCTAAGGGCTGGTACTACATCCTGCGCGACAATGCCAAGGTGTGCGACTACATACTCGATGAGTTTGGGGTACAGGGCAATCACCGTCACATCATCAACGGTCACGTTCCTGTGCGTGTGTTCAAGGGTGAGACTCCTATCAAAGCCGATGGTCGCCTGATGGTCATTGACGGTGGTTTCTCGAAAATATATCACAACCGTACCGGTATTGCCGGATATACACTTGTCTATCATAGCCGTGGCTTTGAACTTGTGCAGCTTACACCGTTCACGTCGACAGAGGAGGCTATTCTTAACGGAACAGATATTGCCGGTACAATAAATATTGTGGAGATTGTGGGCGAACGTGAGAAGGTGCGCGATACCGATATAGGTCGTGGCATCATGGTAAAGATTGCCGACCTTGAACGTCTGCTTTATGCATACCGCAAGGGCGTGATAAAAGAAAGGCCGTAGGCCTTCGACAATACGAGCAGCGATTGGTCGCAGGTAGCGCGTCTGTAAGTCGCGCCCTGCGGGTCGCTTATAGCGAGTGTTGTCAAAGGCCACATATTAAATGATACGAGCAGCGATTGGTCGCAGGTAGCGCGTCTGTAAGTCGCGCCCTGCGGGTCGCTTATAGCGAGTGTTGTCAATAGTCAAGAATTAAAATATAAAACCAAAACAATATATGAAAGCAATAGTAAGCGTTATAATGGGAAGTACTTCTGATCTTCCTGTAATGAAGAAGGCAACAGACTTCCTTAACGAGATGAAAGTCCCTTTTGAGGTGAATGCCCTTTCGGCTCACCGCACTCCCGAGGCTGTGGAGGCTTTTTCAAAGGGTGCCAAAGAACGTGGTGTCAAGATTATAATTGCGGCGGCCGGTATGGCAGCCCATCTTCCCGGTGTAATTGCAGCAAGTACAACACTGCCTGTTATAGGTGTGCCCATCAATAGCACGCTTGACGGCATGGATGCGCTTCTCGCAATTGTGCAGATGCCTCCCGGAATTCCAGTGGCAACTGTTGGTGTCAATGCATCACTGAATGCTGCAATATTGGCTGTGGAGATGCTCTCTCTTGCCGATGAGGAACTTGCAGTTCGTCTTGCCGATTATAAAGAGAACCTTAAGAAAAAAATAGAGAAGGCTAACGAGGAACTCAAAGAACTACAATATGAGTACAAGACAAACTGATATCAATCTCTTCAATTACGCACGCCGTGCAACAGTTGAAGTGAATGTCGGAGGTGTGACAATTGGTTGCACAAACCCAGTACGCGTCCAGTCGATGACCAATACCAGCACCATGGATACCGAAGGCAGCGTGGAGCAGGTACTGCGTATTGTTGCCAAGGGCGGAGAAATCGTCCGTCTTACGACACAGGGTAACCGCGAGGCGGTGAATCTTGGTGATATCAAAGGACAGTTGAGGGCGCGTGGATGCAATGTTCCTCTTGTTGCCGATGTGCATTTTAATGCCTCGGTAGCCGACACGGCAGCCAGGTATGCCGACAAGGTGCGTGTCAATCCGGGAAACTATGTCGACGCTGCGCGTACATTCAAACACATTGATTATACTGACGCTGAGTATGCCGAGGAACTGAAACGTCTTCGTGAACGCTTTGTCGCCTTTCTTGATATCTGTAAGGCCGAGGGACGTGCTGTGCGAGTGGGTGTGAACCATGGTTCACTCAGTGACCGCATCATGAGCCGTTATGGCGATACTCCATCGGGTGTCGTGGAGTCGTGTATGGAGTTTCTGCGCATATGCCGCGATGAAAACTTCAACAATGTGGTCGTTTCAATAAAGACCAGCAATACTACAATGATGGTTACTACCGTGCGCCGTCTTGTACGTGTAATGGCCGAGGAGGGTATCTCATATCCTCTTCATCTTGGTGTTACCGAAGCCGGTGATGCCGAGGACGGCCGTATAAAGAGTGCAGTTGGTATCGGTGCACTGCTTGCCGACGGTATCGGTGACACTGTGCGTGTTTCCCTTGCCGAGGCTCCAGAGAACGAGATTCCTGTAGCAAAGGAACTGGTCGATTATGTGTCTTTACGCGCTTCGGCTCCTGCCATTGATGCTGTTGCTGCTCCGTACTTCAACTATGAGGAACCTGTACGCCGCAAGACATGCGCGTTCGGTATAATAGGCGGCAACAATGTGCCGGTGGTTGTAGGAGGCGAGGTCGAGGACAAAGACAAGGATGTAACTCCTGATATTGTTGCCGCACTAGTGCCTCTGACGGCTTTGGAGAATGCTCATGATACAAGGTTTGTTGCCGTTGAATACGGTGACCTTACCCCCGATAACATATCAAGGATTAAGGCTCTCAAGGATATTGCTCTTGTTGCTTCTTCAAAGCATGTCAACGCGGTTGGCGAGCTCCGTGCCTTGGTACACAAACTCATGGTCGAGGGTGTTGATGCTCCTGTAATCATCCGTCGCCAGTATAATGAGGCCTCAATCGAGGCCCTTCGCATAAAGGCATCAGCCGACCTCGGTGTGCTGCTTATTGATGGCCTTGTTGACGGTCTTTGGATAGAGAACCCGGGTATCAGTGCTACTGACCTGAATGCATTGGCCTTCGGTATATTGCAGGCAACACGTGCCCGCATGAGCAAGACCGAGTACATTGCCTGCCCCGGATGTGGCCGTACATTGTATGATCTGCAGGGTACGCTTGCGCGCATCAAGGCTGCTACAGCTCACCTCAAGGGACTCAAGATCGGTGTCATGGGTTGTATTGTCAATGGCCCGGGCGAAATGGCCGATGCCGATTATGGCTATGTGGGCGCAGCCCGCGGAAAGGTATCACTCTATCGTTGCAAGGAGTGTGTTGAGAAGAATGTCCCCGAGGAGGAGGCAATCGAACGTCTGTTGCAGTTGATTGAGAATGATAAGAAACAATAAATCCTTTGTATACAATATGAAGTGGATGATCCAAAGTAAATGGGTTATCCACTTTTTGTTATAGGGTTGAATAAAAGAGTCATTTTTAGGCGTGCGAAGACCGAAAAGCGCAGTTTACTAAGCGTAAATGAGCATTTTAAGGGCACAACAACAAAAGAGCCTTTTTAGTCATCTCCTATCTGTAGTCTTTCAGTATTCTCTGCAGTTGCTGTCTTGTAAAGAATATACGGCTCTTTACCGTGCCCAAAGGCAATTCAAGTTTTTCGGCAATCTCGCGGTATTTGAATCCTGATATGTGCATGAGAAATGGGATGCGGTAGTCACGCGGCAGGCTGTGCACCACACGGTAAATCTCCTTGCTGTCGTAGTTGTTTTCGGTGCTGTACTCCTCGAATTCCCTTGGGTGGTTAATGTGGAACTGGTTGTCGGTGTGGTCGACGAATGTCTGGTCGCGCACCTCCTTGCGGTAGTTGTTTATGAATATGTTGCGCATTATAGTATATACCCAACCCTTGAAATTCGTGTCCGGTGTATACTTGTCCATGTTACCAAGCGCCTTCAATGACGTCTCCTGCAATAAATCATTCGCCTCTTCCTTGTCTGCTGTCAGTTTGTATGCGAAACGTTGTAGTTCCGACTGCACCTCAAGCAGATCTCTCCTAAACTTTGCAGTATCCACGTTGCTATGTTTAATTGTTCTTAGTGCGGCATTTTGCCGCATATGTAGAACAAACATGCAAAGTCTCCATTTTGTTCAATTAGGAAATGACTAAAAAGCGAATTTCTGCGTTATGCTTAGTAAACTGCGGTTCTTAGGTCTGCGCAAGCCTTGAACATCATCTTTTTAGTCATTTCCCTACAGACGATGCGAGGGTGGCTGTCGGCCACCCTCGCATCGTCTATAAGAATCAGATATTCGCTATTCGCATTATGTCGGCGAATACTCCTGCTGCCGTTACGCTGGCGCCGGCGCCATAACCCTGGATGAGCATCGGGTACTCCTTGTAACGTTCGGTGGTGAGCAGAATTATGTTGTTGCTGCCCTCGAGGTGGTAGAACGGATGACGTTCGTCAACCTTGCTCAGTGCCACGCTGCCCCTACCGTTCTCGTAGCGGGCGATGAAACGCCAATGCTTCTTTTCGGAAACCAACTGTTTGCGGTCGCTTTCGAACTGTTCGTCAAGCAGTGGCAGCTTTGCCCAGAAATTCTCTAGCGTGCCGTCGAACAGTTCCTGTGGAATGAAGAGGTTAGCCTCCACTTCTTCCTGCTCAATGGCATATCCGGCCTCACGTGCCAGGATGACGAGTTTTCTTATCACATCCTTGCCGCAAAGGTCAATGCGCGGGTCGGGTTCGCTGTATCCCTTCTCCTGGGCCAGACGCACGGCTTCGCTGAGTGGAACGTCTTTGCTTAGGACGTTGAAGATGAAGTTCAGTGTGCCGCTGAGTACAGCCTCGATCTTGAGTATCTTGTCGCCGCTGTTGATGAGGTCGTTGATTGTATTGATGATTGGTAGGCCGGCGCCCACGTTCGTTTCGAACAGGTATTTGATATTGCGCTGGCGCGCAATGTGCTTGAGCTGCTGATATGTGGCATAGTCGCTTGATGCGGCAATCTTATTGGCTGCTACGACGCTGATGTTGTGCGACAGCAGGTCGGCATATATTGATGCCACCTCGCTGTTGGCTGTACAGTCCACGAACACCGGGTTGAAGATGTTCATGTGTATGATTTCGTCGCGCAATTGCTTTATGTTGCTTTCCTTGCTCTCCTTGAGTGCCGCACGGTAATTGGTGAGGTCAAGTCCTTCGCGGTCGAATATCGCATGGCGGCTGTTGGCAATACCTACGATGTTCAGCTTCAATCCATGTTCTTTCTTCAGTTTCTCCTGCTGCGATGCAATCTGTTCGATGAGGCTTCCGCCGACGGTGCCGATACCGCAGATGAACAGGTTCAGTACCTTGTACTCCGACAGGAAGAACGAATCGTGTATTACATTGAGAGTCTTGCGTAGCAGTCTTGAGTCGATTACAACCGAGATGTTTGTCTCCTGCCCGCCCTGTGCACATGCTATCACGTTGATACCGTTGCGTCCCAGTGTCTGGAACAGCTTACCAATGATGCCTGCGTTGTGACGCATGTTCTCGCCTACAATAGCGACGGTCGAGAGTTCCGATGTCGCGCGTACACTCTCCATCAGACCCATTGAAATCTCTTTTGCAAACTCCTCGTTCAGTACGTTGCATGCCTTTTCTGCATCGACATGGCGCAATCCAAGTGATGTGCTGTTTTCCGAAGAGGCCTGTGCTACAAGGAATACACTGATGTCGGCATTTGCAAGTGCGCGGAAGATTCTCTGGTTGACACCTACGACGCCCACCATGCCAAGACCCTGGACTGTGAGCAGGTCGGTGTCATTGATGCTTGAGATACCCTTGATGAGCCTTCCCTCATCCTCGCTGTGGCTGTCGATTACGGTGCCGGCTGCATCTGGGTTGAATGTATTCTTTATCCTTATGGGGATATTGGCCTTGAATACCGGGTAGATTGTAGGCGGGTAAACCACCTTGGCGCCGAAGTTGCAAAGCTCTGTAGCCTCGACGTAGCTCAGGTGTCCGATGGTATATGCGTTGTTGATGACGCGCGGATCGGCTGTCATGAAACCGTCAACGTCGGTCCAAATCTCAAGGCAGCTTGCCTTCAGTGTAGCGGCAATTATTGCTGCGGTGTAGTCGCTTCCGCCTCGTCCAAGGTTTGTGATCTCCTCATTGTCCTTGTCTTGGGCAATGAATCCCGGAACAATTGTCACCTGTGCGGTGTTTCCGTCAAAATGCTCATGTATGAGCCTGTCGGTAACCTCGTCGGCAAGTATGTATTTGTTGTGCTTGGTCTCGGTCTTGATGAAACGGCGTGCGTTGAAACGTACTGCATCCTCAATGAGTGCGGTGACAATGCGGCTCGAAATCCTTTCGCCGTAGCTTACGATTGTAGCCTCGGACTTCGGGGTCATGTTATTGATGAGTGCAAGTCCCTGATATATGTTGTTCAGTTCGTTCAACAGCATGTCTACCTCCTGCAACAGTGCAGTGCGCTTCTCGTTGCACGGTATTATGGCATTGATGAGGTCGTGGTGGCGTGCCACAATCTCCTGAAACTCATTGTTGAAGGCTTCGTCGCCGTTGACGGCCATGTTGGCAGTCTTTATAAGTCTGTCTGTCACTCCGCCGAGTGCCGACACCACCACAATTACACGGTCTTCCTTGGCCGCATTCTCGACAATATTCTTCAGGTTAAGTATGCTGTTTACGGAACCTACTGATGTTCCGCCGAATTTCATTACTTTCATTTGCTGTGCGTTGTTTGGTGCAGCATAGCTGCAGTATTTCATATACAATCTGCAAATTTACGGTTTTTGTAGAAAAAACAGCTTTCAATACGTTAAAAAATATAGTAATTCATATTGGCATAGTGCCCAAGCCCCTAAAAAACCGGATAAGCTTGATATTATTTCGTTCGTTTGTTGCTATCTTTGAGCTAAAGCTCGAACATAGACGGCACTCACTGTGAAATATTCAAGCAAGCTTGATATTATTTCGTTCGTTTGTTGCTATCTTTGTAACTGATAACGACGTATGCTTTACTCGTAGTAAACGCATTAAAACAGGTCTTGTGTGTTCTTTCCGTTTGTGTGAGTCTATGCGTCGGTAGGGGATAGAGGACTATTTTGAATTCATATAAACTTTAACTATTTATGACAACTAAAAAAAATCACTCATTCAAGGAATGGCTCATCGCAACCCGCCCATGGTCATTCCCTGCATCGGCAATGCCTATTCTTGTAACCAGTGCCTATCTTTTCTGGAAAGGTGAGAACGTAGACTGGCTCATCGGTCTTCTGACATTGGTCAATGTAGTCGTCTTCCATGCTTCGGGAAACTGCTGGAGTGATTATAAGGATTTTGTCAGTGGAGTGGACAGGGAGGATACTATCGGTGGCCTCTCAATTACAAGCGGCGAGTTTGCTCCCAAAGAAATCAAGCGTCTTGCCCTGTCATTGCTTGTTGTTGCAGTACTCCTCAGTGCAGTGCTCATATATCTGAAGGGCATTACCGTATTGTGGTTCGTGGCGGCAGGTGCTCTGCTCACTCTGCTTTATCCCTGGCTCAAGTATCACGCGCTTGGTGATGTGGATATATTCCTGACATACTCTCTGCTGCCGATATTCGGTACTTCATATGTGGTTACCGGTGTATTGAACCCTGCTGTGCTTTGGCTCACTTTGCCTATTGGTCTCATTACTGTGGGTATCCTTCATGCGAACAATATCCGTGATATCGAGCATGACCAGCGTGCCGGAATACATACATTGGCAATGTTGTTGGGTAAGAAAGTTTCGGTATTCCTCTATTGTACATATATGCTGTTGCCATTTATCTGGGTTATTGTTACTGCAATTCTTGGCATTTTCCCCATGTGGTCTCTCTTTGTGCTCGTAGCTCTCAAACCGGCACTCGACAATATTGCCAAAGCGGTGCGCTATCCACGTGAGGGTATGGCTGCCATGAACGGTGTTGACGAGAAGACTGCTCAGCTCCAGTTGGCATTCAGCCTCATACTCACATTGTCACTTGTCATCCCGGCACTTGTATGATGCGTCGCGTAGTTCTTACGATAATACTTGCAACGGTGCTGTGGACTGTGATGTTCAGTCCGTGGACTGCTCCTCATGTCAATTTCTGGTGGATGATGACCGCTTCGGCGTGTTCACTCACGCTGCTCTCATCGTTGTTTGCACCGGGGTGGTGGAAGCGTATCAGCATTACTCCTTCCAATATCTTCTACGGAATACTCATAGCAGTTGCTTTATGGGGAGTCTTTTGGTTGGGTGACAAACTTTCGCAGCTGTTGTTCGATTTTGCCCGTCAAGAGGTCAATACCATATACGGCATGAAGGATGGAGAGTCGCCTTGGTTGCTCACGGTGCTTCTGCTCTTCCTCATCGGTCCGGCCGAGGAAATCTTCTGGCGCGGATATGTGCAGCAGGTACTCTCACAGCGTTGGAACCCGAATGTGGGCTTTGTTGTAACGACACTTGTGTATGCGCTTGTGCATGCCGGTTCGTTCAATTTCATGCTCGTGATGGCGGCAATGGTTGCAGGTGCGGCATGGGGCCTGCTCTATCGTTTCTTCCCGGAACGCTTTACAGCCATTGTAATATCGCATGCCCTTTGGGATGTTGCGGTGTTTATATGGTTCCCTATCATGTAAGGTGAAAGGTGAGAACTGCGAGTAAGCAAATCAGAGGAATCCCTGACGTTTATGCTGAGGAGTAGATCATCTTGGATGAAGTAAAAGTGAGAAACTGAATTTGAACATTTATGGCAAAGGAGAAAACTGTTTTTCTGTGTAATGAATGCGGCTACGAGTCGCCGAAGTGGGCGGGCAAGTGCCCATCCTGTGGCGCATGGAATAGTCTCGTAGAAAAGATCGTGAGGAACGCCCCCGTTTCGCGTTCTCTCTCTCCTGCAGGGGAACGCGTGCAGTCGCAGCCGGTACTCATTGATGATGTGGCAACGGATGCTTTGCCGCGTATGGATCTTGCCGACGGCGAATTGAACCGTGTGCTTGGCGGTGGACTTGTTCCCGGTTCGTTGGTGCTTCTGGGCGGTGAGCCCGGCATCGGCAAGTCGACCCTTGTGCTGCAGACAATCCTGGGGATACCTTCACGCAAGGTGCTTTATGTGTCGGGCGAGGAGAGTGTACAGCAGATAAAACTGCGTGCCGACCGCATAACTCATGAACGAGGGAACTGTCATATCGTATGCGAGACATCGCTTGAAACGGTATTTACGCATATAAAGAATGTCTCACCCGAACTGCTTGTCGTCGACTCCATCCAGACTATGTGCAGCGAGGCTGTTGACTCTTCTCCGGGAAGCATCTCTCAGGTACGTGAGTGCACAGCAATGCTGCTCAAGTTTGCCAAGGAGAACAATGTACCGGTGATACTCATCGGTCATATAACAAAGGACGGTACTATTGCCGGTCCCAAGATTCTGGAGCACATTGTCGATGTTGTTATTCAGTTCGAGGGCGATCAGCATCACATGTACCGTGTACTGCGTTCAATAAAGAACCGTTTCGGAAGTACGGCAGAACTGGGAATCTATGAGATGCGCCGCGAGGGCTTGCGACAGGTCACAAACCCGTCGGAACTGCTGCTCAGTGAACGTCACAAGGGTATGAGTGGCGTTGCAATAGCATCGGCCATTGAGGGCGTGAGTCCTTTCCTCATTGAGGCACAGGCGCTGGTGAGTACAGCGGCATATGGTACTCCGCAACGTTCGGCAACAGGCTTCGACGGCAGACGCATGAACATGCTGCTTGCGGTGCTTGAAAAGCGAGTGGGCTTCAAACTGGCGCAAAAGGATGTATATCTGAACATTGCCGGCGGTCTGCGTGTGAACGACCCTGCGATAGACCTTGCGGTAATCAGCGCCATACTGTCGAGCAACATGGATGTGGAGATTGAACCTACGATATGCATGGCCGGCGAGGTGGGCCTCTCGGGCGAGATACGTCCGGTGAACCGCATTGAGCAGCGTATTGCAGAGGCTGCAAAACTCGGTTTCAAGCAGATAATAGTGCCGCGCAGCAACATGAAGGGGCTTGATGTCTCCCGCTTCGGTATTGAGGTGTTGCCGGCAGGCAAGGTCGAGGAGGCCTTCCGTTTAGTGTTTGGATAACTTTATAGGTGAAAAGTGAAATCTGAAAGGTGAAAACAACTTTCCGCTTTTATTTTTCCGTTTTCACTTTTAACCTTTCAGTTTAAGAATCATGGTACACGAATTTCAGATAAGAGTACAGCCGCACGATGCGGCCAACGAACAGTCACTCAAGCGTTATATCGCACGTGAGAAGGGTATGGACGAACGTACTGTAACTGCAGTGCGTGTGCTCCGTCGCAGTATCGATGCGCGTCAGCGTATCATATACATTAACCTTACCGTGCGCGTGTTTGTCAATGAGCAGCCGCATATGGAGGAGTATGTGAACCGCGAGTACGGTAACGTCGAGGGCAAGAAGCCTGTAATTGTAGTAGGTGCGGGCCCTGCGGGTCTTTTTGCGGCATTAAAACTAATTGAGAACGGTGTACGTCCCATTGTTGTTGAACGTGGACGCGATGTCCATGCCCGCAAGGTTGACTTGGCTTCGATTACCCGTACACAGGCCGTTGACCCTGAGTCGAACTACTGTTTCGGCGAGGGCGGTGCCGGTGCTTACTCCGATGGCAAGCTCTATACCCGTAGCAAGAAACGCGGAAACATTGAGGGCGTGCTGAATCTTCTTTGCCAGCATGGCGCGAGCCCAGCGATACTTGCCGATGCGCACCCGCATGTGGGTACCGACAAACTTCCGCGTGTGATTGAGAATATGCGTAACCGCATTATTGAGTGTGGTGGCGAGGTGCGTTTCAGTACCCGCATGGAGGAACTTCTTGTAAAGGACAACAAGGTGTACGGAATACGTACCGACAAGGGTGAGATTCTTGCCGATGCGGTGATTCTTGCTACAGGACACTCTGCAAAGGATGTCTATCGCAGGCTGCACGCAGACGGTATCGCACTCGAGGCTAAAGGTTTTGCTGTAGGTGTGCGTCTTGAGCATCCGTCAGAACTCATTGACCAGATACAGTATCACTCTCCAAAGGGACGTGGTAAATATCTTCCGGCTGCGGAGTACAGTTTCACGACTCAAGTCGAAGGCCGTGGAGTCTACAGTTTCTGCATGTGTCCAGGCGGTTTCGTAATCCCCTCGGCGTCGGCTGCGGGTGAGTTGCTTGTAAACGGAATGTCACCCTCGCATCGTGGCGGTGCATGGAGCAATTCGGGTATGGTAGTCCAGATTAATCCTGAGGATGTGCTTCTGCCCGAGATGCAGATTGACTGTGATGACATTGCTCCGGTACCCGATAACTCTCCATTGAGGGTGATGAACTTCCAGGAGCAGCTCGAACACCTGTGCTGGATAATGGGTAACCGCAAGCAGACTGCTCCCGCGCAGCGTATGACCGATTTCGTGCGCGGCAAACTCAGCTATGACCTGCCCCGCAGTTCCTATGCTCCGGGACTGATATCATCTCCTCTTCACTTCTGGATGCCCAAGTTCATATCATCGCGCCTGCAGCGCGGCTTTGAACAGTTCGGACGCATGTCGCGTGGCTTCCTTACAAGCGAAGCGACAATGATTGGCGTTGAGACACGTACCTCCTCGCCTGTGCGCATCCTGCGTGACAATGAAACCCTGCAGCACGTTACCATTGAGGGACTTTTCCCTTGTGGCGAGGGCGCCGGTTATGCCGGTGGAATTGTCTCGGCAGCGGTTGATGGTGAGAGGTGTGCGGAGGCAGCAACTGAGTATATAAGATAAGGACAAACAAAAAAGTGAGTACAATTGGCTCACTTTTTTTGTTTATGATGATGTCGGATATTACTCCTGTATCCAGCTTCCAAGCAGTTCCATATCGCATTCCGGTGCAATGTTCAAGCCTGTAACCGTTGCCGGGATAAGAATGCTCTCGCCCTGTTTAATTGTAATGCTGTTTCCGCTGTTGTCGGTAACTGTGCCGTTGCCCTTTGTGCATATAAGGATTACGAAAGAGTCAAGTTCACTCAGATCCATTGGGTATGCTTTTGTCAGCTTGTAGAGTGATGTCGTGAAATAGCGGCATGAGGCAAGCTGTACCTGTGCGTCATCCTTTGCATCGTAGTATGTGCGGTAGTCGGGCAGTACGGTGTAGTCAATTGCAGCCTTGCTCATCTCGGTGTGCAGTTCGCGCGGGTTGCCGTTGTCATCGCAACGGTTGAAGTCATATATGCGGTAGGTGATGTTCGATGTCTGCTGAATCTCGGCAATGAATGCGCCTGCACCAATTGAGTGTACGCGTCCTGCAGGCAGGAAGAATACATCGCCTGCGTGAATGTCGTACTCCTGCAACAGGTCGGTTATGGTGTTGTCGGCAATGCTCTGCTCATATTCATCCGGGGTGACCTGCTTGGCAAAACCAGAACGCAGACGTGAACCGGGGTCGGCTTCAACGACGTACCACATTTCGGTCTTGCCTTTTGACTGGTGACGTTCCCATGCGAGCTTGTCATTGGGGTGTACCTGTATTGAGAGGTCCTGTCGTGCGTCAATGAACTTGATGAGCAGGGGGAACTCCTTACCGAAACGTTCGTAGTTGCTTTGTCCCAAAAGGGCGCTTTTGTCGCGTGCAATCAGTTCAGGAAGTTTCATGCCTGCGTCGGGGCCCTCGGCAACAATTGACTCATTGTCCTTTACTCCTGAGATTTCCCAGCTTTCGCCAACGGATGTCATGTCCGATTCCACTCCTTTGTAGGGGATAATCTTGTCACCGCCCCAAAGCATTGATTTTAGTATGGGTTTGAATTTGTACATAGCTGTTGTGTTTTGTTGTGGTCTGTATAACTCTTTACCAAGCGATAAAAGTAGTGCTTTTTCGGCAATATCCAAAAGAACGGATGCTTTTTCACCATGCGTGAGGAGACAAAAAAGCGAAGCACTCTTTTGGAATGCTTCGCTTTGTCTGTATCATGCAGGTGCTTAGGCCTTGATCTCCTTGATACGAGCCTTCTTACCTGTGAGGGCGCGCAAGTAGTAAAGTTTAGCACGACGAACACGACCACGCTTGTTGACTGTGATGCTGTCAATAGCAGGTGAGTTCATAGGGAAGATACGCTCTACGCCTACAGTACCTGACATCTTACGTACTGTGAAACGCTTCTCGTTGCCGTGACCGCTGATGCGGATAACAACACCACGGTACATCTGGATACGTTCTTTTGTTCCCTCGATGATTTTGTAAGCTACTGTGATTGTGTCACCTGTGCTGAACTCCAACTCACGCTTTACGTCAGTAGCAAATGCTTCTTTAGCAATTTTAATTAAATCCATTTTCTTGATTTGTTAAATTGTTCAATCATTCAAACGCAACATATCAAGTTACTCTTCCTTGACAGCGATTACGCCGAAAGCGCGGCAAAGTTAGCTCTTTTTTCTTATTCTGCAAAATCTTACCGTTTCTTTTGCTCTTTGGAACTGCGAAAATTGCTTATTTCGGCTTCTTGTACTAATTTTGGTGGCATAAAATTTATATGAATATGAGGATTTTATACCATATGTTCGCATTGTCGTTGCTCATTGCTGTGACAGCGTGTTCCGGGAGGAAGGAACCCGTCTCGGTTGAAGGCGGGAATATTAAGGTCGAGGCATCGCGACGTGAGGATGGGGTCGAGGAGGTGCGTGCTATTCTTGAACGCGGCCGACAGGCTGTCGACAGCATAAAGCGTCCGGTAGTAGGCCACTCCGCAATGGTTCTGGAAAAGTATGTGCCAGAGAGCCCGCTTATGAACTTTGCTGCCGATGCCTTGCTTGTAATGTCGCGGGAGGTTACGGGTGAGCATGTGGACATTTCCATAACCAACAAGGGTGGTCTGCGCAGCAATCTGCCTGCCGGGACAATAACTTTCGGAGATATATATAATGTCTTCCCCTTTGAGAATACTCTGGCTTTACTCACTCTTGACGGCGTTCAGCTCATGCAGTTGTGCCGCGAGATAGCATCGGTAGGCGGTGAGGCGATATCCGGAATGAGGCTTGTGATAACCTCCAACGGTGAACTTGTCAGTGTAACCGTGGACGGGAATCCTGTTGATGAAGCTCGAAGTTACCGCATTGCTACATCGGATTATCTTTCACAGGGCAACGACAAAATGGCGGCATTGGCATCGGGTACTGCGCGTGATGTAAGGAACGACATTACCATACGCGACCTTATGGTGCAGTATATAAAGATGCTTGCCGATAATGGCGAAGTGCTGAGTGCTGAGTGTGACGGACGTATAACTGTTAAGGAAAGAATTGGCTTATGAGATATATCTGTACAATATTGCTGTTTCTTACAGTGGCGTTTGCCGGTGCGCAGAATGCCGTTAAACTTACAATCCTCCACACGAATGATACCCACAGTTGCATTGAACCCGAAAAAAACGGCAATGCGGGTGTAGTGAACCGTGCATTGCTGTTGGAAGAGTTGCGTGATTCGCTTGGCTGCGGTAATATCCTGCTGTTCGACTGTGGTGACTTTTCGCAAGGTTCACTCTATTACAATACTTTTAAGGGCGGTATGGAGGTTGAGCTGATGAATGCGATGGCTTATGATGCGTGTACGATAGGCAACCACGAGTTCGACTTCGGCCTTGATAATCTTGCGCGTGTCGTTGCAATGGCGAATTTCCCGTTCGTGTGTGCTAATTATGACTTTGGCGGTACGGTGTGCGAGGGGTTGGTAAAGCGATATATAGTGATAGAACGCGCGGGAGTGCGTGTCGGTGTCTTCGGGCTTTCGCCCGACCCGGCCGGGCTTGTTGCCAAGGAGTGTTACGAGGGTGTCGGCTTCATCTCTCCTGTAGTTGCAGCCAATGAGGCTGTCGAAGTTCTGAGGAATGAGGGGTGCGATGTCATTGTCTGTCTGTCACACCTTGGTTGGCAGATAAACAATGAGTACAACGATGAACGTCTTGTGCGCGAGACATCGGGTATCGATGTCATTCTCGGTGGGCATTCCCATGACTATTTTGAGGAACCGCTTCTTTATAAGAATAAGGACGGCAAAGATGTCCTCATGCAGCAGATGGGGAAGAACGGTCGCAATCTTGGTGTGGTGACTCTCTCATTCAATTAAACCATTTAAAGGAAAAATAATCCAAACAATATGAAGACAAAGTTTTTGCTATCATTTATTTTTTCATTTGCAGTCCTGCTTGCATCGGCACAGGAGTATAGGATCCGCTGTACGGTTGATTCGGCGTATAATGGCAAGAGTGTGTTTCTTGTCGATAGGACAAGCGGCGACAGTATAAACACAACTGTTGTTACGGAGTGTTCTTTCAGCTTTGAAGGTAAGGTTGACGGTGGGGCAATCTATGATGTCATTGTGAATAAGGCAAAAGGTCTTTCTGCCATGGTGCTTGTGGAAGGAAATACCGTGGCAGAGGTCGATTTTACAGACCGTCCGTTTGAGGCTTGTGACAATGGTGGTCCCAATGACCGGTTGTCGTCATATACGAACGATTTCAAGAAACTGAAAGCTGATCTGCGCGAGAAGTGCAAGCAGATGGAGGCCGATGGAAAAAGTGAAAAGGAGGTTGAAGAGTTCTGGGAGGCCGGCGAACTGGCAATGTTTGATACATACCGCAAGGTAATCAAGGATAATTGTGATGAACTTTTTGCTGCAGTTCTTCTGAATTCGGTGGCCCGTCAGCTTTGCACCACTTCGGCGTCACTTGATTCTGCCATGTCTGAGGTTAAGTATGCAGGCCTGTTGCCATCGCTTGGCAGGTTGAGGACTGCGCTTTACTATGGCGAAAAGACCGTAGCCGGCAATCCGTTCATTGATTTTGCGGGAGTTTCGCAGGATGGTGCCGCTGTGAGACTCTCCGATTATGTAGGCAAGGGAAAGTATGTGCTTGTAGAGTTCTGGGCTTCATGGTGCGGCCCTTGTCAAAAGGAGATGCCTAATGTGATAGCGGCCGACAAGAAATATACGGGTGATAAATTTATGGTTGTGGGAGTGAACATCAGCGACAAGGAGGATGCTTTCAAGGATGCGCTTCCAAAATTCGGCATCACCTATCCGCAGATACATGTACCACGCGGCGGTAAAGAGGAGAATAATGCTGTGTTATTATATAATGTGGCTACCATTCCTCACATGATGCTCATTGCTCCCGATGGAACAATACTTGAACGTGATATCAACGGTGCCGATCTGGATGAAAAGATATCCGGTTGTCTTAAATAATGTAAATATATGTAAGGATTAAGCAAATTGTCTTATCTTTGCGGAGTTTTGCAGGAATATTAACTATAATAAATATAAATCATGAGAATTTTGTCAATTTTTGCTTTGTCGGCGTTGGCGTTTACAGCAACAGCACAGAGCTACACAATCACAGGTACAGCCGATGCAAAGGCTGAGGGTAAAATGGTATACCTTATCAATCAGGACAATATGACATACGCCGATTCTGCGGTAATCACAGATGGCGCTTTCAAGTTCGAGGGTACTGTAGAAGATCAGCTTCTTTTTGAAATCAACGTGAACAAGAACCGTAGGGACAGAGCATATGTAATTGTTCAGCCAGGCACACAGGCTGTTGTCGATTTTACAACAAGACCTGCCAAAGCTACCGATAACGGCGGTCTCACAGATAAGATGGTTGCTGTTGACAATGCAGTGGCTACAGCCGGCAATGCAGTGAACGAGAAAATCAGACAGTTTCAGGCCGAGGGTAAGTCACCGACTGAAATGGCCGAAATCCTTAACCCTGAGATAGAGAATGTATATGATATCTACCGCAATGCAATTGTGGAACACAAGGACAACATGGTAGGTGCTTACGTATTGGGTATGGTTGCCAGCCAGTTCTATCCCTCTTTGGAGGCTCTTGATGAGGTGATGGCCGATGTGAAGTATGCCAACAAGATTGCAAGAATCCGTATGGAACGTGAGGGACACCTCAAGGCTGCAGCTACTCAGCCAGGAAAGATGTTTGTTGACTTTACCGGTTTTACAGTTGATGGTCAGGCTTCTAAGTTGTCCGATTATGTAGGTAAAGGCAAGTATGTGCTTGTTGACTTCTGGGCATCATGGTGTGGTCCTTGCAAGGGCGAGATTCCTAACCTCATCGAGCTGCAGCAGAAGTTCGGCGGCGAGAAGTTTACAGTTCTCGGCGTGAACGTATGGGACGAGGAGTCAAAGTTCAAGGCTGCCCTTACAGCTGAGGGTATCACATATCCGCAGATTTTTGTTCCTCAGAACAACAAGGACAATGCGACAGAACTGTATGGTATCAAGGGTATTCCTCAGATTATCCTTTTTGCTCCAGACGGTACAATCGTGAAGCGTGACCTCCGTGGCCAGGCTATGAAGGACCTTGTTGCCGAAGAGATGGCAAAGTAATCACTTACATATAATCATAACGATAAAGGCTACGCATGCGCGTAGCCTTTATCGTTATGATTGCCGGATTTGACTTCTTGTCGTCATGCTATCAGTCCAACGTAGATGAAATAGCATATTACACCTACTGCAATTATTATTGCGTGTCTTATGATGAGGCCTAATGTCTTGTTCATGGGGTCTTTTGTCTGTTTGTCAAAAAAAAGGGGCCACTTTAAAAGCGTTCCCCTTTCCAATGCTTGTCTGCTTTGTATTAACCCTCGTGGATAGCCTCCTGAGGACATACACTTGCGCAAGAACCGCAATCCATGCAGAGGTCTGGGTTGATTGAGTACTTTGCACCCTCTGAAATAGCTTCAGCAGGACATTCGCCGATACATGTGCCGCAAGCAATGCAGTCGTCTGAAATTACGTAAGCCATAGTTGTAAAATTAAAATTTGTATTATCCGTCGGCGAAGATAGCGCTTTTTGTGTATCAGCGGTTCGGTGTTCAATCTTTTTAACATTATTTTACAATTGCCTGCATTGTCTCATTTTTTTTAGGAACTTTGCAATATGAGACGCAATGTTGCGTTATATATCATGATGAAAAGGACTCTTCTTTACATATTGCTTGCGCTGTTGCTGCAGCCGCTATGCCTGCAGGCGCAGGAACGCAAGGTGCAGAACAAACCATATATCGATTACCGCCGTCTGCATTACGGATTTTTTGTCGGTACTCATGTGCAGGATATGGAGTTTGTCAATAACGGATTCGTTACCGAGAATGGCGAGATGTGGTGTGCTGATATTGCGGAGTATAATCCTGGCTTCAGTGTAGGTGTGCTTGCCGATCTGCGTTTGAGCAATCATTTCGCCCTGCGCGCAATGCCTACAATGCACTTCGGACAGAACAACCTTGTTTTCCGCGAGCAGAACAGCGGTGAGATATCGCGTCAGCAGTTAAAGACAACATACATATCTTTGCCTCTGCATGTCAAATATTCGGCAGAGAGGTTCAATAACTACCGTCTGTATATAACGGCAGGTGTAAGCCCTATGCTTAATCTTACTGTCAAAAAGCAGAAACAGCTGCTGCTCAAGAAATTCGACTTTATGGTAGAGGTAGGTGCGGGCTGCGATTTCTATCTCCCGTTCTTCAAACTCATCCCCGAGGTGAAGTTCGCTTTCAGTCTTCTCGATGTTCTTGAAAAGGACCGCAAGGACCTTCTCGATGCCAACTACATGAAGTTTACCCAGTCTGTTGACGGCGCCACAAGCAAGATGATAATAGTGTCGTTCTACTTCGAGTAATCAAGTGTCTTTGCAATACCCGTATAAACAGCAACCGGAATTTATGGAAAGAAAGAATAAACAGATGTATGTACACGGATTTGCCTCGTCGGGTAGTTCCGGTACAGTCATGACTCTGCGCAGGTACATGACGAAATGGAGTGTTGTTGCGCCCGACCTGCCTGTTGACCCTTTTGAGGCACTTGAATTGTTGCGCAGAACGGTTAAGGAGGAGCAACCCGACATTGTGGTGGGAACTTCAATGGGCGGAATGTATACGCAACAGCTGTGGGGCGTGCCGCGTATTGTAGTAAACCCCTCGTTCGAAATGTCGCGTTCATTGCTCTTTGGCAAGATGGGACGCAATAAGTATATGTCAAAACGTAAGGATGGTGCCACTGAATTCCGTATTGACAAGTCGGTGGTCGAACGTTTCAAACTGATGGAGAAGGAGCAGTTCAGTGGCATTACTCCCGAGGAAAAGAGCCTTGTCGTTGGACTCTTTGGCGACAAGGACCCTATTGTGCATTTCCAGCCCCTGATGTCACAGCTGTATGGCGAGGAACGCTGCCGTTGGTTCGCGGGTGAACACCGCCTGAACGATACCGTCGTTAAAAAGGTGCTCATACCGCTTATTGGTGAATTGGTAGGTGAAAAAGAGGAAGAAGGGTGGTATTGAGATGTTGCTGATTCTCTTTTTGTTTTGCCATAATGTGTAATTATATTAACGGGTCGTCATTTTACTTGTAAAATGGCGGCTTTTTTCATATCTTTGCACTCCATTATACTTGAGATTTGAATACGTTTCTTACTATATTTTTTCTGCTTGTTTCATTCGTTCCCGAAAGAGTTGATTCCATTCTTCTGGACGAAGTGGATATCGTTGCCTCAATAAAAATGCCCGGCAATGATGAGAAGGGTGCGTATTCGGTAACGACAATCAATCGCGCCGAATTGGAGAGCAGGCATGTGAACAGCATCAAGGAACTCTCCTCGATTGCCCCCAATTTCTATCAGCCCGATTATGGTTCCCGCATGACCTCGTCAATCTATGTGCGTGGTTTCGGTTCGCGTATTGACCAACCTGTCGTTGGCTTGAATATTGACGAGATGCCGGTGCTCAACAAGAACAGTTACGATTTCGATTTCTTTGACGTTGACCGCGTGCAGATTGTCCGCGGTGCGCAGGGTGCCCTTTACGGACGCAACACCACAGGTGGCGCCATTAACGTGTACACCGTCTCCCCGTTCAACTTCCAGGGCAAGCGCCTTTCTATTGACTATGGCAATTGCAATGACGTGCGTCTGAAGGCGTCGCATTATGCTGCACCTTCGAACAGGTTCGGCTGGTCGGCAAGTCTCTATTATAGCCACAATGACGGCTATTTCCGCAACTATGAAAGGGGAGAGAGCTGTGACGGTGGTGACAATGTAGCCATGCGTCTGCGTGCGCAATGGAAACATTATGAGGGGTGGAGCATTGACAATACCGCCACTGTAGGATACACCGATGAGGGTGGTTGGGCATACAGACAGTACAAGGACGGCTCTCTTTTACCTCTGGCTTACAATGATGCATGTTCGTATCGCCGTATGAATGTTTCCGATGTCCTTGTGGTTAAGCGTTATCTTGAACAGGCTACAATATCATCGACAACGGGTTATCAGTATATGCATGACCGCATGCGCATCGACAATGACTTTACGCCGCTTGACTACTTCTCTATGGGGCAGTATCAGAAAGAACACTCTCTTTCCCAGGAATTTGTGGCTAAGTCGGCTGCTGGCGGGGCATTTGATTGGATGGCCGGTCTTTTCGGCTTCTACAAACATAACAGCATGGAAGCTCCGGTGCGTTTCAAACAGTACGGCATTGATAATCTGATACTGAAGAATGCCAATGAGTATTATTATCACCTCCTTGGTGCTGACCGCGAACTCTCTTTCAGGGATGACAATTTTGTAATACATGATGATTTCTCGATTCCTGCATATGGTGCGGCTGCTTTCATGCAACTGAATTACAGGTGGTCATCATTTGAATTCTCGGCTGGGCTCCGTCTTGACTATGAGAAGTCGGATATGGAGTATGACAGCCGTTCTCTTGTCTGGTACAAGACTTATAAGAGCCGTAACGATTATCTCCCCTTGCAGACAGTGTTTGCCGGCAGCAACAGTGTCGATGCCCTTGAACTGTTGCCGTCGTTTTCGGTTTCTTGTCAAAAGGAGTGGGGCCGGGTCTATGCCTCGGCACGTAAAGGATTCAAGGCTGGTGGTTTCAATACCCAACTCTTCTCCGATATTCTGCAGAGCAAGATGAGTGGTGTACTGGTTGGCAATGAATCTGATATCGATGCCTCGTCAACGGTTTATAAACCTGAAACAAACTGGACATATGAACTCGGTGCCCATCTCTCGTTCCTCAAGGATGATGCGCTGAAAATTTCAACTTCTGTCTTTTATATCGATTGCCGTAATCAGCAGTTGACGGTTTTCCCTAATGGGATGAGTACAGGGCGCATGATGTCCAATGCCGGAAAGTCGTTCAGCTGCGGATTCGAAGCGAGTACAAGTTACAGGGCCGGCGATTTTCTTGTTTCGGCCTCATATGGCTACACGCATGCCGAGTTCAAGGAGTACAGGAACGGTGATAATGACTATTCGGGGAACATCCTTCCCCTTGCTCCGCGCGAAACGGTATCGGTGAATGTTGAATACGATATTCCTGTATCCAAGGGCTTTGCCGATTGTCTGGTGCTGAATGTGGGCTGGAACGGTGTTGGTAAAATCTATTGGAACGAGGAAAATACCCTTTCGCAGCCGTTCTACGGGCTATTCAATGCTTCGCTTGCATGGGAAAAGAATCTTTTCGGTATTTCGCTTTGGGGTAAGAATCTGCTTGATGAACAGTACGATACATTCTATTTCCGTTCAATAGGGAACGATTTCTTTGCACAGGGCAAGCCTTTGCAGTTTGGAGTTTCAATGAAAATGAAAATTTAATTTAATGATATTATGAAAAAACTATTTCTATTGCCTTTGGTTGCCATTGTGACAATGCTCGTGGCATGTTCAAGTGATGATGGCGGCAATCAGCCGGCTTTCCGTAAGACTTTTATCGGAAATCTGCTGCTCAGAGACTCTTCTGTCGCTGATGATGCGTTGTGCATACTTGATGTAGACGGCAAGACTGCGTCAATAACCTTGTGTGGTGTAAAGTTCGCTCCTGCAATGCCAACTATGGATATCACAATCCCTATGCTCGATTGCGTGAAGGGCAAAGAGGGTTATATGATAAGTGGCGAGAATGTCGTGCCGCTTGCCGGTGGCGCACTGATGGAGAGTTTTGCAATATCTAAGGTCGAGGCTTCCTTGAAGGGTGATGAGTTTGTGCTTTCGGCAGAGATGGCTATGGGAAGCATCGGTTTCAGCACTGTTCCTGCTACTCCTGTTGCCAAGAGCAAAAGTTATGGAGGTGAGCTCAAGGTCGGTAGCTTTGCCATGGATGCGGTAGTGGATGTCAAGGAAAACCGCGAGGCAGGCACTGTAGATATCGTGATGAACGATGTGAAGTTTGCTCCCAATATGCCGCTTGTCATTGATGTTGCGTTGAGGGATATCCCGTATGACGGTGCAGCTTTCTTCGCCCAGGATGTCGTGCCTTATATGAATACCGAAACAGAACCCGCCCCTGCGTATGCGTTCTCTGTCATTGAGGGAAGTGTAGATGGCGGTAAGCTTGTGTTCAATGCAAGGATGGCCGATGGCCTTGCTGCGTATCTTGCAGGCAAGGAGTTTGTCTTTGAGGGAAATGAGATTGTCAAGTAACTTTTAATAAAGGGGATTTTATGTTCAGAAGAGTATTTGTCGCTTTGGTTGTGATGGTTGCAACCGTTACGCTTCAGGCGCAGGTCAAAGCCCGTTGGGGCAGTGTTGACGTGCGCTATCCGTTGGATTGTGCAACAGAGGTCAGCGGCATTCCAGTAAATCATGTTGCCGCATGGCGCGGGGAACGCGTAAACCTGCAGCTTGTAGTGGATGCCGTTTCAAAGGAGTGTGCTGTAGAGTACAGGTTCAGTGACCTGAAGTCGACAATCGGCTCAAAGTCTATCCCTGCTTCAAACATTGTGGGTGGTTTTGTGCAGCCCGTGATTACGGACAAATTCACCGGCTGTGGCCGCCACGAGGTGGATGCCTATGGTGAAGTGCCTGTAGCCGACCGCATAACCGCTACCAACCCTACTGTTCTTGATGCCGGTGCGCGTCGTGGCCTGTGGCTGACAATACAGGTGCCTTCGGATGCAAACGCAGGTAAATACAAGGGTGCAGTGGAACTTGTCTGCAATGGCAAGAAGACAAGATACAATTATACGGTCAAGGTTCTTGACCGCACGTTGCCCTCTCCAAAGGAGTGGGCTTTCCATCTCGACCTTTGGCAGAACCCGTATGCCATTGCACGTGTCCACAATGTGGAACTCTGGAGCAAAGAGCACTTTGATGTCATGCGTCCCTACATGCTCAAGCTCGCTTCGGGTGGTCAGAAGGCTATAACAGCAACCTTGATTGACCGTCCTTGGGACGGACAGACATACGACCCGTTCGGCAGTATGGTGACCTGGATAAAGAAGGCCGACGGAACATGGCTCTATGATTTCACAATCTTTGACCGTTGGGTGGAGTTCATGATGTCGTGCGGCATTGACAAGGAGATTACATGTTTCTCGATGATTCCATGGAAACTCTCGTTCCGCTATTACGACCAGGCTACACATTCGCACAAATATGTGAACTGTGCTCCTGGCGATGAGGCCTATACACAGTTCTGGGGCGGAATGCTCAGCTCATTTGCGGCTCATCTCAAGGAGAAAGGATGGTTCAACAAGACCTTCATCTCAATGGATGAGCGCAGTCTACAGCAGATGCAGGCGGCAATCAAGGTGATAAAGGAGTATGCTCCCGGGATGAAGATTTCAATGGCGGGCAACTATCATCCCGAGATTGAGTCCGATATCCACGACTATTGCCTTGATATCTTTGCCTATGGTGCATATACTCCGGAACTTATTGCAAGGCGCAGGGCTGAGGGCAAGGTCTCTACATACTACACCTGCTGCAGTGCGGAGTATCCCAACCTCTTTACTTTCAGTGCTCCTGCCGATGCGGAGTTCATTGCGCTTGAGGCGCTTGCCAAGGGACTTGACGGTTACTTGCGTTGGGCTTACAACAGTTGGACTGTGACACCTGAGGATGACTCGCGCTTTACTGCATGGCCTGCAGGCGATACTTATGTCATCTATCCGTTCAGTGTAAGCTCAATCCGTTGGGAACGTCTTGTACAGGGCATCCAGCAGTTCGAGAAATACGGGATTCTGCTTGCCGAGGCAAAGGCAGGTGGTGATGAGTCCCGTGTAAAGGAGCTTGAGAAACTGTTGCAGAATGTGGATATAAAGAAGATTTCAACTGACAGCGAGGCTATTGTCAACGCCTTCCGTGAAAAGTTGAATGCAATGTGATAAATGTCTGTACCGATGAAAAAAGGAATTCTGACAATTCTTGTTCTTCTTTTGTGTGCCGTGTCTGCGGCCGAAGCAAAGGTGTACAGGGTGGAGGATGTGTCTATGGTACATCTGCAGGACCGCATGCGTTATACCTGCAACCCCGACGGCATCCTTTCGGCATCCTCGGTCGCTGCTATTGACAGCATGCTGTATGCTCTTGAGGAGCAGACCGGCATCCAGGTCGTTGTAGCGGTGCTTGAGGGCGTTGAAGACGGCGATTGCTTTGACTTTGCCTTGCGTCTTGGACAGCAGAACGGCGTGGGACAGAAAGGGCGTGACAACGGACTTGTGGTACTGCTATCTACCGGTGACCGTTGTGTGCAGTTCAATACAGGGTATGGCCTCGAAGGCGTGTTACCTGATGCGATATGCAAGCGTATACAGGTCAATTATATGAACGGTCATTTTACCAAGGGCGACTGGGATACCGGCATGGTCGAGGGTGTGCGTGCCGTATGCGGCGTGCTGGATGGCTCTATGGAAAATCTTGGCGAAGAGGAAGACGAAACTGCGCTGTTCGTGCTTGCCGCTATTTTCGTTATCCTCTCCTTGGCTGCATTCTGTTTTTCAGCCATGGTCAGTAACCGTTGCCCCCAATGCGGCAAGCATGACATTGAAAGGGTCGGTTCCCGCATTGTGGAACGTCATGTGAACTATCATGTGCGTGAGACTACATACAGATGCCGTCAGTGCGGCCATGTCTTTGTGCGCAGGGGCAGTGACGGCAACTCCGGTGGCCGTGGTCCGTCTGGTGGCATAATCATTGGTGGCGGAGGTTTCGGCCGGGGCGGCGGTTTCGGCGGTGGCGGCAGTTTTGGCGGCGGCAGCTTCGGTGGCGGTGGAGCAGGTAGCAGCTTTTGAGAGAAATATAAGATTGAAAAACCATAATACAAATTCATTATGAAGAAACCAGTAATTATAACTTTGGCGGTTGTTGCAGCAATTGTTGCGGCAATTGCGTTGTGGGCTATGACTGGCTATAACAGCCTTGTCAGTGCCGATGAGACTGTAAGCACAGCGTGGAGCAATGTCGAGAACCAGTATCAGCGTCGTGCCGACCTTATCCCTAATCTCGTGAATACAGTGAAGGGATATGCAGCGCATGAGAAGGAGACTCTTGAAGCCGTGGTTTCAGCGCGTACACGTGCTACACAAGTGACTGTGGATGCCGATAATCTGACTCCGGAAAAACTTGCTGAGTATCAGAAGGCGCAGGGTGAGGTGGGCGCTGCCCTTGGTCGTCTGCTTGCGATAACCGAGGAGTATCCCGACCTCAAGGCAAACCAGAACTTTCTGGAACTCCAGGCACAGCTCGAGGGTACCGAGAACCGCATCAGTGTGGAACGACGCAATTTCAATGAGGCTGCAAAGGAGTATAACACGTCAATCCGCAAGTTCCCGAAGAATATACTTGCCGGCATGTTCGGTTTTGAGAAACGTCCATATTTTGAGTCACAGGAGGGTGCCGACAAGGCCCCGGTCGTGGAATTCTGACAAACGTATTATTGAATGATTATGGAAATTACTTCTGCTATCAGATACGTTGGTGTTGATGACCTTGAGATAGACCTTTTTGAAAGCCAGTATGTAGTGCCCGAGGGTATGTCGTACAACTCTTACATAATCCTTGATGAGAAGGTCGCAATCATGGATACCGTTGATGCGCGCAAGGGCGCGGAGTGGTGGTGCAATGTAAGGGAGACACTTGCAGGCCGCACTCCTGATTATCTTGTCGTGCAGCATCTTGAACCCGACCATGCGGCACTCATTCATGAGGTTGTGGCCGAGTACCCTTCAGTCAAGGTGGTTGCAACGGCTGCGGCCATAAAGATGCTCCCGCAATTCTTTGAACATGTTGACTTTGAAGGACGCATCGTTGCCGTAAAGGAGGGCGATACCCTGTCGCTTGGTACCCATACATTGCAGTTTTTCGTAGCGCCTATGGTGCACTGGCCCGAGGTTATGGTTACTTATGAGCAGAGTGAAAAGGTACTCTTCTCGGCCGATGCCTTCGGCAAGTTCGGTGCTTTGTGCAACGAAGGCGCATGGGATTGTGAAGCACGCAGGTACTATATAAACATCTGCGGAAAGTACGGAGTGCAGGTACAGACACTGCTCAAGAAGGCGGCAACGCTTGACATTGCAACAATATGTCCTTTGCACGGTCCGGTTCTGACAGAAAATCTCGGTCATTACATCGGTCTGTATGATATCTGGAGCAAGTACGAACCCGAAACTGAGGGAGTGCTTGTCGCATACGCCTCAATACATGGCGGCACGGCTGTAGCAGCCAACCGTCTTGCCGATATTCTGCGCGAGAAGGGTGCGCCTAAGGTGGTAGTAACCGACCTGTCGCGCTGCGACATGGCAGAGGCTGTCGAGGATGCTTTCCGTTACAGCCACATGGCGGTTTGTGCAGCGTCATACGATGCCGATGTCTTCCCGCCGATGCACGATTTCCTGCATCATCTGAAACTGAAGAACTACCAGAACCGCAAGGTGGCGATAGTTGAGAATGGTTCTTGGGCGCCCACGGCAGGGCGTGTGATGCGTGCAATGCTCGAAAATATGAAAAATATTGCAGTCATCGATACTATGGTGACAATCCGTTCACGCATGAAGGAAAGTGACCTGCCTGCAATGGAACAGTTAGCAATAGAACTGCTGGGTTGAATTGCTGACAGAATATCAATGAAAACTGGTTTGCCCATATGGGCGAGCCAGTTTTTGCTATTATATTATAATAACTATATATTTATTTGCTTTTGTAAATAGTATGCTTTATTTTTGCTAACTGAAATGGTATGCTCCAAAGAGTGTGCCTGTTTTTGGATACATAAAATAAAACTTAATACTAACTTAAAACAAACTCTATGAAAAAGATCTTCTTTATGCTTGTCTCTTTCTTGTGTTTGGCTTTTGCCGCACAGGCGCAGACAGTAACTGATCTCTCGCAATTGAGTAACGACAAAGTCTACACATTGCGTAGTGCACGTGCTT
>JAZQZM010000082.1:0-4686 GCA_045634085.1 Bacteroidaceae bacterium | reverse complement strand
ACAGCCTGAACCTCCTTCTCCATCAAGTAACCGAGCATCTTGTTGTCAGCATCGAAGTAGTCAGCGATAACGGCTGTTGATGCGTGACGGCGGTGAGCTGTACCGAATGCGTCGTTGATGTAGCAGTCAGCGTAAGAAGCAAGAGTCTTTGAGAACTCCTTCTGTGACTCCTTCATTGCCTTCTTGGCGTCGTTGTATGCGGGATCCTCCTTGTCAATGCCTACTGGCTTGCCCTCCTCCTCGGGATAGAAGCGGAGGTTCTCGAGCATGAGCACTTCACCTGGCTTCAAGGCTGCAGCAGCCTCGGCAGCCTTAGCGCAGTCGGGAGCAAACTGAACAGCAACACCCAACTTCTCAGAAACTGCATCAACAATCTGGCTCAAAGAGTACTTTGCGTTAACCTTGCCCTTTGGCTTGCCCATGTGTGACATGATGATGAGAGCACCACCGTCAGCAAGCACCTTCTTCAATGTAGGGAGAGCACCACGGATACGTGTGTCGTCAGTAATCTTACCCTCCTCGTTCAAAGGAACGTTGAAGTCTACGCGAACGATTGCCTTCTTACCGGCAAACTGAAAATTGTCAATTGTCATGATTGAAAATTTATTTAGTTAATAAATAATTGTTTCTTTTGATAAATTACTGCGAAGATAGTAATTTTAAATAAAACAATACTCCTTATTTAAAATAAATATCCTCATCGTACTGCTTTTTTCTGATATTCCTTGCACACAGCAGTCAGTCCGCATCTGTCGCATTCTGGTTTGCGGGCTTTGACAACACTCGCTTGTCGCGACCCAAACGGTGCGAACTGCGCCCGCACTACGTTTGACTATTCGCTGCTCGTGTTATCGAAGCTTTCCGTTTTCCGTTCTTTTGAAATTCTTTGCATACTGCTGTAAGTCCACACTTTTCACATTCTGGTTTGCGGGCTTTGACAACACTCGCTTGTCGCGACCCAAACGGTGCGAACTGCGCCCGCACTACGTTTGACTATTCGCTGCTCGTGTTGTCTAAACTTAGTTTTCACATTTCCGTTTTCCGCTCTTTTGAAATTCTTTGCATACTGCTGTAAGTCCACACTTTTCACATTCTGGTTTACGGGCTTTGCAAACGTAGCGGCCGTGCAGGATGAGCCAATGATGGGCCTTGGGGATAATATTCTGGGGAAGGTGCTTCATCAGCTCCATCTCCACGCTGTAGGGTGTGGTGCACCGCTTGGGTACAAGACCTATGCGGTGGCTCACGCGGAACACGTGCGTGTCCACTGCCATGGCACTCCTGTCCCATACTACCGAAAGTATTACGTTGGCTGTCTTGCGGCCCACGCCCGGCAGGGTGGTGAGCTCCTCAAGCGTGTCGGGGACCTCGCCGCCGAAGTCGCTGCACAGCTTCTGCGCCATGCCCACAATGTGCTTTGCCTTGTTGTTGGGGTACGATACGCTTTTTATATAGTTGTATATCTCGTCGGGGTGTGCCTGGGCCATCTCTGCCGCCGTAGGGTAGCGTGCGATGAGGTCGGGGGTGACCATGTTCACGCGTTTGTCGGTGCACTGGGCCGAGAGGATGACGGCCACAAGCAGGTCGAACGGGGTGGAGTAGTCGAGTTCGGTCTCGGCTATGGGGATTGCTGCCTCGAAGTATTCGATGGCTTTTTTGTAAAGCTCGGCTTTTTTCATGATGGCTATACTATGAATTCCCTTATCTCGCAGTTGCCGAAGAGGGTGACGTCGCGGTGTGTCACTCCTTTTATCTCGGCCTCCATTATGCGGCAGAAGAATCCGTGGCTGAAGGCGAGAATCTTCTTTCCTGGGTACTCGCGGCGCACCTTGTCAAGGAAAGCGTGTGCGCGTTGCTTCATCGACTCCTCGGTCTCCACTGTTTCGTTGTACACTGCACCCTTTATTGGAGTGCCGGCAAGGTTACCAAGGTCGCGTTCACGCAACAGGGGTTCTTTGATGAAGGTGCATTCGATGCCCTCGAGTGCTATCTCGGCAGTGTCAAGGCAACGCTTTAGGTCGCTGCACAGCACTACGTCGAACTCCAACTGGGCAATGCGCGGGCGCAGTGAACGGGCCTGCTCAATTCCAAGTTCCGACAAGTGTCCCGGGGTCTGTCCCTGGAACAGTCCTTTTGAGTTCTCAATAGTCTCGCCGTGGCGGGTCATATAAATGGTTGTAGCCATATGTGTCTTGCTTTTGTTCTGTTAATCTATGCGAAGATAACAATAACTTGCGTAATAACGGCATGTTTGCGGGAAAATATGCTACAGGCGGCGTGCCGCATGCTGTGTGATGCCTACAGCTCCTGTTCTCGTGGAATGACATCCCGCGCCAGTTGATGCCGGGCTTCTTCCCTGCTTTTTATTGCCATGACGGAGATTTTTCTTAATTTTGCACGCCCATGTGGCAATTGTAAAGAAATGTATTATGAAACCTGATACTGCAAACAAATCGATATTCCAACGCCCGCTGTGGGTGGTTGTGTTCGCCCTCTCGGCCGCTATGGCATGGGGCTGGGCCTATCCGCTTATAAAGCTCGGTTTTGCCGAGTTCGGTATAACGCAGCTGATGACCGGTAGCAAGATGCTTTTTGCCGGTGTGCGATTCATGCTTGCCGGGCTCATTGTGCTTGCCATTGCTGCAGCAACAGGGCGCCGCTTTACCGTGGCAACGGGAGGCAGCTGGCTGTATGTGCTGCTGTATGCACTGCTGAACACAGGCTTGCATTACTACTTCTTCTATGTGGGACTCTCTTATAGCGACGGTGCCCGTGCTGCCATACTCAACTCGCTTGGCACGTTCGTAGTGGTGCTGCTTGCATGTGTGTTCTTCAAAAGCGACAGACTCACGGCGAACAAGATTGTGGGTTGTGTGCTTGGCTTTGCCGGAATAATGGCGCTGAACATAGGTGGTGCACAGGGTGGCGGTTTCACCTTCATGGGCGACGGAATGATTATCCTCAATGCCTTGTGCGGTGCTTTCGCGGGCCTGATGACGCGTGGTCTAGGTAAGCGTGTCGATGTGTTTGTTGGCACAGGCTACAGCCTTGCTTTCGGCGGTGTTATGCTTCTCGTTCCGGGCTTGCTGCTTGGTGGCACGTTGCCCAACGTGACGTTCGTTGGCGTTGTGATACTGCTGCTGCTTACCTGTATATCGGCACTCGGCTTCACGCTGTACAACAAACTGCTTACATGCAACCCTGTGGGCAAGGTGGCAATTTTCAACTCGCTTATTCCGGTTGTGGGTGCTGTAACATCGTGCCTGTGCCTTGGCGAACCATTTTACTGGAAATATGTGGCAGCCGCCGCGCTTGCCACTGCGGGAATATACCTCATCAACCGCGTAAAGTAGGGCGGAGGTTGCAGCCTATTGATGCAGGAAATAATACTGTTTTTTGCTCTAAAATGAGTGAACAGGTGTCAAGAACTGCTGTCGAAAGGTTATTCTTGTTTCTCAATTTCAATGTTCTTGAACTTGCCAAAAACAGGGTGCTGCCTGTATTGCATTTCAGTACCTTCGGGAATATACAATACACAGTTGTCTGTGTCAACTCCGTCAAAAGCACTTTCATCTATATCGGCATTTTCAATATCTGTTATGCGTATGTGTATGCCTTGCAGTGCCGGGCAACCTGCAAACGTGAAATTTTTTATTTCTGTTACACTGTCGGGAATGTAGGTGCTTTGCAATGATGAGCATTCGCGGAATGCCCATTCTCCTATGTATGTTACGCTGTTAGGAATGTGGATGCTTTGCAGTGCATTACAACCATGGAACGCGTAGTTTCCAATCTCTGTTACACTGTTCGGTATCTCAATGCTTTGCAGAGTTTCGCAACGATGGAAAGCACTGTCTTCAATGTATGTTACGCTGTCAGGGATATTGTATTCTGTTATGTCCTTTTTGCATGGGAATTTGATGATTGTCCTTAATTCCTTGTCGTAAAGCACACCGTCCACAGACGTGTAGTTGGGGTTGTCGGCCGATACATTGATGCTTTGCAATGCTATGCAACGTTCGAATGCGCCAGGTCCAATCTTTGCTACACTATATGGAATGTCAAAGTTTTGTATTGTTTTGCAACCGCCGAACGTTTTATATCCAATGTTTATAACGCTATCAGGGATTCTGTATCCAGTCATATCTTTTTTGCATGGGAATTTGATGATTGTCCTTAATCCCTTGTCGTAAAGCACACCGTCCACTGACGTGTAGTTGGGGTTGTCGGCCGATACATTGATGCTTTGCAATGCTGAGCATCCTAGGAATGCCCATTCATTAATTTCTGTTACGCTGTTGGGAATGTCAATGCTCTGCAGTGCTTTGCATCCTAAGAACGCGCTGCGTCCCAAACCTGTTACACCATCGGGGATTGTAAGATGAGTGACCTCTTTATTATTGATTTCTATCAGCATCTTGCCGTCTTTGCTAAATTTGAGCATATTGTTCATTGTTTGATAATTTTAGTTAATCACAAATATATAAAATTAAACGGTATAATGCCCTCGGTAGTCGTGGAAAAAAGAAAACCTTCAAACATGTGTTTGAAGTGAACCCCAAAGTTTGGACAAAAAACTTTGGGGTTTATTTTATGCGTAAGAAACACGATTATTCAGCATTGCTTAAATATATGCATATGCTTGAAGATGGTTATTCCATCAATTACATTTGTGTAAAATATGGA
>JAZQZM010000081.1:0-40024 GCA_045634085.1 Bacteroidaceae bacterium | reverse complement strand
ACATCTGTTGCCCATTTGCGGTTAGGTGCTTGTGTACTAAAATCACGCTCCAACACATTGGCTGCAACACGGCCAACCTCGCCTTTATATGAGCGATATTTTACTCTGCGCACTACTGATTTGAGGTGCATCTCCTGCATCAGTTTTTGCACAGTCTTGTGGTTGAGTGCGTACCCCTCATTGCGAAGTTGGGCGCATATACGGCGATAGCCATAGCGTTTATGGTGCTGTGCAAATATTTCGCTTATACGCTTGCGTACTGCCTGATACTTGTCTGTAGGTTCAAGACGTGCGATATTGTAATAGTAGGTTGAGCGTGCCATCTTTATACGCCTGAGCATAAAGTGCAGGTCGTGTCCTTCTTGCCTTAGTTCTCGGATTGCCCCTGCCCAATCGCGCGCAGACGGGCTTCTCTTTCCTCGACTAAGGCTTTCACTTTTTTTAGCAACGCAACCTCCGTCTTTAGTTCTTGAACCTCTCTACGGAGGCGCTCAAGTTCAGCTTCCGGCTTTTGTACTTTCTTTGGTCTTCCCATACCTGGTGGTCGGCCTCGTTTCTTGGTTATTGACAGAGCTTCGATGCCACCTTTGTGGTAAATCTTCAACCATTTCCATAAACTGACGGTACTTACTCCATATTTTATTGAGGCTTGCACCAAAGATATGCCATTGTTTTCAATATCCAATACAACTTTGTGTCTAAAAGTTGCATTACTGCGAGTGTATTCTTGCTGATGAAGGGCCTTTGCTCCTTTTTTCTGGTACAAGAACCACAGTTTGGATAGTTGGGCTTCATTAATACCATAATTGGTATGAACATAATTGATGGAATAACCATCTTCAAGCATATGCATATATTTTAGCAATGCTGAATAATCGTGTTTCTTACGCATAAAATAAACCCCAAAAGTTTTTTGTCTAACTTTTGGGGGTCACTTCAATACGGCCACCCTAAGACTCTTACGTCGCGCACATGAACTGAAACCGCATTATTTTTCAGGAATCAGTGTCTCATATGTACCATCAGTATAAAATATGCGTATCTCCTTTATCCTGCGTTCAGCAACCGGCTGTTGGCGCATCTTGGATACAACAGGCTTACGTTGGCGTTCTACAGGCCTGGAAACCTGCTGAGGCCTTGCTACCGACTGTTCCGGTTCCTGAGACGCCGCATACTGGGCAACCTGGGATGTTTGGGTATGCTGTACCACCTGCGCTACAGACGCAGCTGTACGTAACTCGGACAACTGCTGTGCAAAGAGAGAATTCTCAGGCATTGCAGTATCATTTCCTCCGTACCTGCCGGCTACAGGCTCTTCACCCACACCTGTCATGAGCCATTTCAGGTCAAGTTCAGGAAAAGCCTCATATATCTTCTGCATAACCTCAAGACTTGGCTTGTTACGGCCACTGATGATATGTGATACCGACGCACGCTGAATTCCCGTACGGTCGGCAAACTGGGATGAAGTAAGTTCGTAGCACTTCATCAGCAATTCAATCCTTTCTCTCTCGTTCATCATTTATGCAGTTTTACAAAAGTATACAATCGTTTAAACAAACACCTCTACAAAGATAACAACTATTTTCCAAACTAACAACACTCAGCAAAACACAAAACACAATCAAATAATTTACATTTATAACACACCCGCACCGTTTACAAAAAGCAAACAACAATTCTCCAGAAGCTCCGTAAAAGTACACAAGGATTAAATCCTGAAAACAAACAGAGAAGACGCCATACCTATAATCCACATTGCATTTCCAACACAAAACACTGATATTCCAAACATTATAAAAAGAAATGCCACAATATATACACAAAAGCGACCCAAAAAACATCATAAAGCAATATTCAGTTATACAAAAGGATAATAAAATAACGCCTAAATTATTGATTTACACAACATAACACACCACGATAACAAACTGTATATTTTATGCATATGAGTATCAACGCTGTTCATAACCGATTGTTGATAACCCTAACGCCAATACTTGACACATGGCAACACTGCCAAACATTTGTATATACAATGTAAACATGCCGCCGACACCCCACCCTATCACACGTATTTTATCTTTACCGAATTTACATATATACACAACGTGTTTTTAAAAGATTTACATTTGTTCAATAAAAAAATCAAATAAATATTCATTTCATAACAAGCGATAGGGCTAATTCACCTACCGAAAGCGCGAACGATGAAATAATTGAAGAAAATCGATACTATGTAGGAATTGAAGCCTATTTTTGAATTCTCAGCGAGTCATTTAGGAGCAAAAGAGCTGAAATACAAGCATTTATACCCAATATAGCATTGTATATAGAATCACAAACCTGATAGACAAGGGATAAAATGCTGACAACAAGGGCATTTCCAGGAAACCACAACTGAGAAGAAAGGAAATTACGACAACAGTAAGAGAGGCTAACGAAGGAGATGCTGCATATCCTGTATCAAAGAAAGCACAGGTCCACAATATAAGACCTCATCCATCCTGGTTAATGATGACGTATGTCACATCCTTCCATAATATGGAATTTACCTTCCAAATAAACCGTAGCGTCAGAATGCCCATATCAACATGACTGGGCAAAACTGCACGATAAAAAGCCAAGAAAAGCCCTGGCAACATCAAAGAAGCCATTCCCGCCTGCAGTCGGTTACATAAATGGCAAAAAAAGCCTGCTCCTTGCGGAACAGGCCATATAAAAGTGCTTCTACAACGCCAATAAAGGCATTGTAACAAAGTTTACTCAATCACAATCTTACGCGCGCCAGACGCTGTTACAACCACATACACGCCTTTTGCAAGCTCAGGCATACCATTGCCACTGTATACCTTTACGCCAGAAATGCAGTAAACCTCGACAGCACCGTCAACAGCAAGCACATCGTCAATTGATGTTGGCCACAATGCAACCTCCATATAATCTGAAAAATCAGATGAAGCATCACCGTCAGAAGCCTTCACTCTATAAAGATATTTTGCACCTTCGTCAAGATTGTTGAATCCATAACTTGTTGCGCTTGTAGCAACACATGTTACAAGATTTCTCTTTACGGAAGTCTCCTTAGTGATATTCAGATTGTCGATATTAACACGATTGTTACCTGTTGAATTATGTGTATATATAGCCACGTAGAATTCACCATCCACGTCAGCAGCCGAAGAGACCTTCTGATTTGTTCCTGTCACGCTGAAATCCTCAGACGCAATCATCTCGTTATCCTCATCGTAATACTCTATAGTAAGAACCACACCTGTATCCTTGCCGCTGTTGTAGAGCAACGCATCCATAGTTGTGACAACGTTGCCCGATGCTTCCAGCCATGGTGTAAAAAGGACACCGGGATTCTTGCTTGAACCGATGCGGAGTGCACCATTCTCGCTGTATACATTCTTGCACTCCCAGCCGGTCGATGACATATAACTGTCAATTATGTCATCATTCAACTCAGTATTGGCCACAGCGCAATTCATGAAATCCTCGTCAAGGATAACCTCCTTGTCACCAGCGCCATCAGCAGCACCCACCTCCTTATAAAGTTCAACCATATACTCAGTTGCATTCTCTACAGCACTCCAATTGGCAACAAAAGAAGTTGAAGTAATGTCGCTAGCCTGCTGCACGGTCGGGGCACCAGCAAAAATGCCATACATGAAATTGAACGATATGACACCATCCTGATACTTGATATCCGTAATAGGCTTGTTCATGTAACCGCCCGCGTAAACCTTGGCTGCAGGAATTGAAGTATTTGTGAGTTCGGTATTGCCACTTGGTCCTGGCCATACGTCAGCTTTGATGCTGGACACAAATGCATTTGGGTTTTTGCTGTCATAAGCAAGCAGTTCATTATCTGCAGGAATCAACGTATAGCGTGGATGATTCGTCGTTACATTGATTCTGTTATTGTCCCATGCCGATTTAAGGTAATCCACGTGAATCACAAGCATGCCGCTGCCGAACAGATATGTATCCCATCCCTCTTGCTTGCGGTTCTCAAGGATATAATATTCGTTATTGTTGGCATCGTTGACAACTTTGTAGCCGACACCGCCTTGTGTCAATGCTTCCATCGAGTACGAGCCTCTTGAGTCAATCTCCACAAGCTTTCTCCAACCGCAGAAATCACGCTGATATGCACTGTAGCCTACAGGGACATAGCCTTCGGCAGCATAGCTGCCCTGATCCATAAGATCCCAATAGTCCATACCCCAATTACCGCTATCATATGTCGTGTCATAGATGTCGTGAAGACCAAGGCAGTGCGAGAATTCATGGCACATGACACCAATGCCGGCAAGCGTCTTGCCTATACGGCTCTCATAGCTTTCATTATATATCAACTCACCACTGCAGGCATATGTATCGCACTTCACGCCGTCAACCGTAATTGTACCCGATTGGGCCGAAAGTTGCCACTGATGTGGCCATATGGTGTTCGCATCAGCTCCATAATTCTCCGAATATCCGGCATATATGCAGTATACGAATTCAACCTCGCCGTCACCGTTGTTGTCGCACTTCGAGAAATCAAAACCGGCAGCATCAGCCTTCTTTATACCCTCCTTTATAGCATATGTCGGTTTCTTGTCCTCATCATTGGCATCATTACCGCCATAGTATGACATATTGTTGTCAAGAGTCACAATATCCGTAACAATGAAGTTTGGACGGAACTTGCCGTCGGACTGCGCCATGAAATAGTCACGCGCACTACCGATGCTGTTAGCTATTGGGTTCTCATATACGTAATCCTTGGTGTTTAGAATATTGTTGAAATCCTCTTTGGTATAAGTGAATTTTGTATCCTTGAACTGTACCAGGAGCACTGCAACGTTTACATCGCCTTCAGGCACAATCTGCGAACCCGCCTTTTGGGCAGCAGCCCTGAACTTTGCCGAACGCGCATTTACCGCCTTACTCAAAGACGCACTCATCATTTCATAGTCAATAGACTCAATAAAAGCATTTTCAACAACAGTACGGACATTCTTGTCATGCGCAAGGCATTGTGTTGAGACAAACTTGCCCTCCGAAGAGAACATAGCATAGGAATAATCACCGTTAACCTCCTTTACAAGAGGCTTTCCATCAAGAGTTGTATAGAAATGCAAAGCCTCGTCACCTGCCAGAACCACAGTCAACTCTGTACCATCGGACTGTTTCACCTTTTTTGACATCCTATGGGCCGGTACTGCATATGCAACAGCAGCAACCAACAGTATAACCAGCAACAATGTATACTTTTTCATTTAATAATAGATTTATATCAAATGCAAATTTACACATTATTCCCGATAATGACATAGTTTAAAAGAGATTTTTGGTTCCTCCGAAGTGAAAAAACAGCCCGTTCACTACCCTTCAAATCTACCGAGTACCCTTCGACACCCCCACAAGACATATACTGCCGCCTATCAGCGCCAAGGAAACCAGTATGATTGGTTCAAAATGATCCATTCCGAGCAGGAATGAGAAAAACGCCGCAACAATAAGAGTTACATAGCCATAAAGCGCAACAACTGTGCTCTTGAGGTGCTTCAGACCAATAGGAATAAGAAAATACGTGACTACAGTCGGGAAAATAAGTACAAAAGCAAGTACAAGCCAAGGAAGCAGGCCGGCCTCTTTTTCAAACATAGGCGCGCTGAAGCCGGCAAACATCATAACAATGCACGAAACTACCGCAGCCGAAGAAAAAGTATACCTCAATATAGTGAAACTTGAAAAACGACCAGCCATTTTGGCCGAGAATACAAGATACACAGCCGAAATGACCGAAGCCACAATTGCCAGCACGTTGCCCAACAACGGATTGCTCGCCACCCTTGCCGATGGTTCTGAGAGAATACAGAGCAATGCTCCCACAAACCCCATGGCAAGACCAAGCAACTGACGTGGTTCTACACTCTCACGATAGACAACGGCCGAGACAATCACAACCCATAAAGGCTGCATCGCATTAAAGATAGCAAAGTTGACAGGCGTTGTATAACTTATACTCAGGGCATACAGCGACATATATCCATATATACCCAACGCCCCCAGAGCCACCAGCCGCAACGCATCCTTCCAACCCACAGTCTCAGGCTTTGAAAATATGGATACAATCCAGAAGACAACCGCCCCGAATGCAAGACGCAAAGAAACACAACTCAATGGAGCAATCCAAAGTGGAAGCAGATAACTCAGAGCATTGACATTCAATCCACTAAAGACACGCGCAGTCAACAACGCCAACGAACCTTTTGAAAACCCGTCCATAACAACAATCCATATAATCTTATCACACTATCTTTTCACAAACCACCTACGCAACAGCATGTAAACCAACGCTACAGCCGCAATGACTGCATTAATAAGAAAGGGAGCTGCATTCCCTTTCAAACCCACGTACTTCTGCAGATATTCTGTCACAAAAGGAGCAATGACTATTGCAACATAATTCATTGTCATCACAAGAGCCAAAGCGTATGTAACCCTCTTTCCCGACGCTAGAGAGGCCGTTCTGTCATATATATACGGTTGCGCGATACCATAGCCGACTCCAGCAACCACACAACCGACAATAACAAACAGCAATGAGGTATTTAAGAAAATATCGGCAAGACCAAGCATTATCAGCAGCAAAGAAATAGTCAGCACCTTCCCTTTCACAACAGCTAAAATACGGTTAAGGAAAAGTCCCGGAAGCATCATTGCCAAAAAGAAAAGCGCAATAACTACCCCAGAAGTTGCACTATCATAACCATATCCACCCAAGAGGAACGGCAGATTAATATCCACAGCCATAACAAGGCATGTAATGAGCAGGTAATATATCATATACTCGGACAAGGCACCATACTCTATCGTCCCACGGTCCAAGCCACCATCACCTTCCTCGTCATCACGGGCAACAGACTTTTCACCACGCCTGATTGCCGGGACAAGAATTATGGAGAACAACGGCAAGAGATACACAAGAAATGGCAATCGCCATTGAATATCGGCAAGCCAGCCTGTCAATGCCGTCGCCACCACAAGTGTAATGTTGGTTATCGCCGACACATAACCATATTGACGGGTACGTTCTTCACCCTTAAAGAATTTAGAAACCAAAGCTGTCGACAGTGGAATTATCATTCCGGCACCTATCCCCAGCATGGCACTCACAATTATAAGCTGTTTGATATCACCACAGAAAAAATATAAAGCACCACTCAAAAGAAATAGCACTAAACCACTATACAACAGCCTTATATACCCCACCTTCTCACTTATATATCCCGCAATCAGAATCAGCGGAATCACAAGCAGTGACGGCAATGTTGTCAGCATCTGTATATCAAGTTCCGTGGCACCAGGGAAAACAGTAAGCAACTTTTCCGATATGGGAGAAACTGCCAATCCCGGCAAAGAAGTCAAAGCCGACACCGACCATATTCCGGCCAGTGCCCATAGGGTTATATACCCTTTTCCTGTATCAATCCTTTTCATACATATATCCTTTATACAGGTTGTAAACAAGCGGAAAAACCAAAATGTTGCAACATCATAAAAAACATAAAAAGCCGAACCCATGCACCACCCGTAGCGTTACCCTTATACGTAAACCTTTTTACAAACCTTTAAAATCAAAAAGAGATGAAGAAAGAAAATTGCATGACCGACATCACAACATCGGTATTCGGTTCCGAAGAGATGCTCAAGAGCTCACCCGTGGACAAGATTCCACAGAAGCCAACAGCTCCAGAGATTGCCTACAGCATGGTAAAGGACGAGACATTTGCCCAGACACAGCCACGCCTGAACCTCGCAACATTCGTAACGACATATATGGATCCGTACGCCACCAAGCTGATGAACGATGCCATTGCCATGAACTACATTGACGAGACCGAATATCCCCGTGTCGCAGTCATGTGCGCAAAGTGCATCAACATCATCGCCAACCTATGGAACAGCCCAGAACAGGCAAAATGGAAAGCCGGTGCATTGGGCATAGGCTCAAGCGAAGCATGTATGCTTGGTGGCGTGGCAGCGTGGCAGCGCTGGAAGAAACGTCGAATGGCTGCAGGCAAGCCTTACGACAAGCCCAACTTTGTAATCTCATCGGCATATCAGGTCGTTTGGGAAAAGTTCGCCCAACTGTGGCAGATTGAGATGCGCACCGTCCCCTTGACCGCCGACAAACTCACACTTTGCCCCAAAGAGGCCATTTCCATGTGCGACGAGAACACCATCTGTGTAGTCCCCATCATGGGCGTTACATGGACAGGCCTCAATGACGATGTCAAAGCATTGAACGACGCATTGGAAGAGTACAATACAAAGACCGGATACGATATCCCAATCCATGTCGATGCAGCATCGGGCGGCTTCATCATGCCATTCCTGCAGCCCGAGGTCGAGTGGGACTTCCGCCTCAAATGGGTCCTTTCAATAAGCACCAGCGGCCACAAGTATGGCCTTGTATACCCCGGATTGGGTTGGGTTGTCTGGAAAGACAAGAAGTTCTTGCCCGACAGCATGTCGTTCAGCGTAAACTACCTTGGTGCCGAAGTAACCCAGGTGGGCCTCAACTTCTCACGTCCGGCAGCACAGGTTCTTGGCCAGTACTACCAGTTCATACGTTTGGGATTTGAAGGCTACAAGGCCATCCAGCACAACTCAATCGAGATTGCCCGCTACCTGCACGGCGAGATTGGCAAAATGAAACCATTCAAGAACTACAGTACCGATGTCACCAACCCACTATTTATCTGGGAGATGAAGAAAGAGTACTCAAAACAGTGTAAATGGACACTTTATGACCTACAGGACAAGTTAAAACAGAATGGCTGGATGGTACCTGCATATACCCTCCCCGCCACACTTGAAGATACAATCGTAATGCGAATTGTGGTACGCCAGGGATTCAGCCGCGACATGGCCGACCAGCTCCTCGGCGACATAAAGGCCGCAGTGGAAGAACTTGACAAACTGCAGTATCCGACACCTTCAAGACTCAGCATCGAGAGCAAAATAAAGGTAAAAGGCACTGTGTACACCCATACAGGGAAATAATCTGCAACGATATCCGCCACAGACAAGGCATACAACAGTCCCGGGAAGCAACAGAAAGCGACGGCACAGCAAACCGACGCAATCCATAGAAGACTTTGCCACGTCCTGTGGCGGATATAACAAAAGAATAGCGGACCCACCTACATGTATTAAAGCAAATATGGCGCGAACTGCAATACCACGTGCACACTCTTCCCTAAAGCTCGTGTATTGCAGTCAACCGCCACCAACAAAAAAGCGACGGGCTACACTTGTAAAAGCATAGCCCGTAATTTAAATTAATCTGTTGCTTATCCCAAATATGACTTCAACAGTTTACTTCTTTGATTCTGTTTCAAACGACGAATAGCCTTCTCTTTGATTTGACGCACGCGTTCACGTGTAAGACCGAAACGGTCACCAATCTCTTCAAGAGTCATCTCCTGCATGCCAATACCGAAGAACATCTGAATAATCTCCTTTTCACGGTCAGTAAGCGTAGATAACGCACGGTCAATCTCACGAGAAAGAGACTCATTGACCAACAAATTGTCTGCCATTGGAGAATCATCGTTCACAAGCACGTCAAGCAGGCTGTTGTCCTCACCGTCAACAAAAGGTGCATCCACTGAGATGTGTCTGCCGGAAACCTTCAAAGAGTCAACCACCTTATCTACTGGTAAATCCAGCTGGTCTGCAAGTTCTTCTGCCGAAGGACGACGTTCATTCTCCTGTTCAAATTTTGAGAATGCCTTACTGATTTTGTTCAGCGAACCTACCTGGTTCAATGGAAGGCGAACAATTCTCGCTTGCTCTGCAAGAGCCTGAAGAATAGATTGTCTGATCCACCACACTGCATAACTGATAAACTTGAAACCACGTGTCTCATCAAATTTTTCAGCAGCCTTAATAAGTCCTAAATTACCCTCGTTTATAAGGTCGGGCAAACTTAGACCTTGATTCTGATACTGCTTTGCTACTGAAACGACGAAACGTAGATTGGCTCTCGTCAATTTTTCCAACGCCCTACGGTCTCCTTTTCTGATTCGTTGTGCCAACTCCACCTCTTCTTCAACGGTGATGAGTTCTTCACGACCAATCTCCTGTAGATACTTGTCAAGCGATGCGCTTTCGCGGTTTGTGATGCTTTTTGTAATTTTTAATTGCCTCATTTTTCCTTAAGATACAATTTCAATTTGCAAAGATATACTTTTTCAAACACAAATGCAACTATTTCCTGTTAAAAAATCGCCAGAACCACAAATAAAAAAATCACACATGTAAAATTAATATACATAGAACCTTATAAAAAAGCGCCGGAGCTGCCCGTCATCAACACCTTGATAACGCCGGACAACTCCTTTGGGCAAAAAACGGTGGGATAAAAAGCAGGAAAACACCAAAACGCCCCTAGCGCAAATTGTTTCAAAGCTCTTTGTAAAGCTTACACCCTTATAGAGGGCAAATCACACAAAATACCACACATTTTCGTGTTAATTTTTGTTAACATAATCTTTTCTCCCGATATTCTTTGAAAGATAGGTACAAACTAAACGCTTTTTGCAACCAATCCTTGCTGACGAAGAAAAAAAGGCTAAATTTGCATGTCGCATACAGACCATGCTCAAACAACATAAAAATAAACATATAAAATAAAAAGACATGACTTACATTCCAAAACCAATTGATCTTAACGATGTAGAATTAGACCAGGACTTCAATGAGCTTCAAGAAGCCATCGCAGAGAACGCACATGACATATGGGCAGTAAAGCGCATTAAGGAAGGCTGGAAATTCGGTGAATTCAGAGATGACAACAAGAAAGAGACCCCCGACCTGGTAGAGTACTCCCGATTGCCCGAAGAGGAGAAAGAATACGACCGTGCCATGGCTTTAGACACCATAAAGCTCATAAAGCGAATGGGATACGACATTGTCAAAAGAGAAGAAACCGACACATACAGATACCTGATGGAACGAATACGCAATTTGAATCAGGCTTTTTACTGCAACCATTGCGAAAAGAACAACGAAAAGACACCTGTATACATCGGTTGGGAGTTCTGCCCCAAATGCGGCAAGAAAATCGACATAGAGTGGAAAATTTATAAATAACAAAGATACAGACATCCTCAAGCCTGACACCCACAAACCAAGAGTACAATGTTCAGCACAATAATGCTTATGGCATTACTGCCGGTAGCAATCCTTTTAATATACATATACCATGTAGACAGGAAATCGCCAGAACCGGCATCACAGCTGTTCAAAGCCTTTTTCTACGGAACATTGTGCGTTCCGATCACCATGTTCCTGGTAATCCCAATGGAATTTATCGGAATGTTCTCATCAGCACCAGCAACTGTCTATGAAGCAATTACAGTTTCATTCATTGGGGCAGCCATCCCCGAGGAATGCATAAAATTACTGATGCTATGGCTTCTGCTTAGAAAGAACCGGCATTTTGATGAAAGACTTGACGGAATTGTCTACGCCGTATCTGTTTCGTTGGGATTCGCTGCAATAGAAAACATATTATACCTGTTTGACAATCAAGACTCATTCATTGCAGTAGGAATAACTCGCGGAATCCTCTCTATCCCCCTACACTTTTCCTGCGGCGTCCTGATGGGTTACTTCTATTCACTTACAAAGTTCTGCAAAAAGGCAAAAGCCACAAACAGACTACTGATTTTCATTACACCAATGCTTGTCCACGGTATATACGATTCAATACTGTTCTCAATAGGCATAATATGCGAGGATTCAATTCCAACAACATTGCTACTTTTCTTCACACTGGTGACATTCTGCATAGCAACACTGCTTGTATGTTACAGAAGTATTAACAGACTAAGACAAATGGATATGAAAGAATTACCATTGGAGGGCAAAAACTTTGTTGACGCCACAAACGGATATTCACCCCAACCGGCCGACTGCACCGCAGTTCAATTACCCAAGGAACTGGATGCTCTTTTAGAAGCCCTATCGCGCAATGTACACGAGGTCTGGGCACACGAACGAATGAAAGAGGGGTGGAGTTTCGGACCACAACGCAATGAAATAATAAAGAAGCACCCCTGCCTCATACCCTATGAGCAATTGCCCGAAAGTGAAAAGGATTATGACAGAAACACCGCCATCGGTACCATCAAGTTCATCATCAAATCGGGTTACAGGATAATCAAGGAAGAACCCCGTGAAGAGAATGATGAAAAACCATACGAAGAGCCAAAGGAGAGGACAGAAGAGGCATCCATTGAGAATACACATCCTACCGTATAACTGTTCAAAAAGATGTCATGACAAAAACTGTTGCAGAGTGCGCTTTAAAGACATTCTGCAACAGCTTTGTTCGTAGTGCATGATATTTTTTTGAATTATTAATAGTTTGGCACGCTTTTTGCAAGGATTTTTATGTAAAATCAGTGCGAAGAGGAGAAATTAATACACTATCTTCGCAGATGCAAAGAAAAGACTACACTATAGTACCATTATTTAAAAGAGGAAAAGATGAGTAATGAATTGTCACAGAAGATATCAGAGATACTCTCTCTGAGCAAGGAAGAAGCCACACGCCTGCGTAGCAGGACCATCAACCCGGAGCATCTGCTCTTGGGCATCATACGTCGTGGCAAAGGCTGCGCACTCGACATTCTTGGCAGCATGAACATAAACCTGCAAGAACTCAAAGAAGCCATTGAGAGGCGTATTGCGCCAGCATCATTGGCCGATACTCCATACGACGACAATGTAGAGATGAGTTTGAGCACAGCACGCGTACTGCGTTTCTGTACACTCGAAGCACGCGCATTCAAGGCCACGGCCGACGCCGAGCATCTCATCCTTGGCATTCTAAAAGAGAAGAACAACATGGCGGCCGAAATTCTGGAAGCCAACGACATAACCTACTCTAGAATGTTCGATACAATAAAGTCCACTACCCCCGACAAGAACAACAATATATCAAACGGCCTGGGCTTTACCGACAACGATGACGAGGAAGAGGATAGCCTTCCAAGCAACAACAACAGCAGCACCAGCCAACATACGACAGGCACACAGCAGGCCAAGTCAACAAACGACACACCGGTACTCGACAACTTCGGAGTCGACATGACCAAAGCTGCAAGCGAAGGTCGTCTGGACCCCGTAATAGGCCGCGAAAAGGAGATTGAACGCATTTCGCAGATTCTAAGCCGCCGCAAGAAGAACAACCCTATCCTCATAGGTGAGCCCGGTGTGGGAAAATCGGCAATTGTAGAAGGACTTGCACAACGCATTGTTGAACGCAAGACATCACGCATGCTTTTTGACAAGCGCATCATCGCGCTTGACATGACAGCCGTTGTTGCCGGAACAAAATACCGCGGACAGTTCGAGGAACGTCTGCGCGCAATCATAAACGAACTTGAGAACAACCCCAACATCATTATCTTCATTGATGAGATACACACAATTGTGGGGGCCGGTTCAACCCCAGGCTCAATGGATGCCGCAAACATCCTCAAACCGGCACTTGCACGCGGCGAGATACAATGCATTGGCGCAACCACCATCGATGAATACCGCAAGACTATTGAGAAAGACGGTGCGCTTGAGAGACGTTTCCAGAAAGTGCTTGTAGAGCCCACATCGGCCGAGGACACATACAACATCCTCAAGAACATCAAGGAACGTTATGAAAACCACCATAATGTCACATATACCGACGAGGCACTGCAGGCATGTGTCAAATTGACCGACAGATACATTACCGACCGATGCTTCCCCGACAAGGCCATCGACGCAATGGACGAAGTCGGTGCACGCATGCACATAAGCAACATCAAAGTGCCTAAGGAGATTGAAGAACAGGAACAGCTAATCGACACCATCAACAAGGAGAAGAACGCAGCTGTCAAGCGCCAGGACTTTGAAAGTGCTGCCAACCTGCGTGACCGCGAGAAGTCACTGCAAGCAGAACTGGCAAGAATGAAGACAGAGTGGGAAAAGAGCCTTACCGACAGCCGTCAGACAGTAGATGAAGACGAAGTTGCCAAAGTAGTTTCAATGATATCAGGCGTCCCAATGCAGCGCATGCAGCAGGACGAATGGACACGTCTCAAAGGCATGAAACAGGAACTTACAAGCAAGGTCATCGCGCAGGACAACGCTATTGAGAAGCTTACAAAAGCCATCCAGCGCAGCCGTGTAGGCCTGCAGAACCCCAACAAGCCCATAGGCACTTTCATGTTCCTTGGCCCCACCGGAGTAGGTAAGACACTCCTGGCTAAAGAACTTGCAAAATTCATGTTCGGCAGTGCCGATGCCCTCATACGCATAGACATGAGTGAGTATATGGAAAAATTCACCGTTTCGCGTCTTGTAGGTGCGCCTCCGGGATACGTAGGTTATGAAGAGGGAGGCCAGCTCACCGAACGTGTACGTCGCCGCCCCTACTCCATTGTGCTGCTCGACGAGATAGAAAAGGCGCACACCGATGTCTTCAACCTTCTTCTGCAGGTTATGGATGAAGGCCGCCTGACCGACAGCTACGGCCGTACTGTTGATTTCCGCAACACGGTACTCATCATGACCTCTAATGTGGGAACACGCGAACTCAAGGAGTTCGGTGCAGGAATCGGCTTCGCCAAGGACGAACGCAACGGCAGCGTTGAGCACTCACGTTCAGTAATACAGAAAGCACTGAACAAGAGATTCGCACCGGAATTCATCAACCGCATTGATGAGATAATCAACTTCGATCAGCTTCGTCTTGACGCCATCATCAATATCGTGGATCTTGAACTTGCACAGATTGTAAAGAGAGTGACCGAACTTGGCTATACCATCGAACTCACCACAGAGGCAAAGAAGTTCCTTGCAAACAAGGGATACGACATACAGTACGGCGCCCGCCCACTCAAAAGGGCACTGCAGAACTATGTCGAGGATGAGATTTCGGAGCTGCTGCTCGATGGTGCACTCAAGCCCGGCGACCGCATTCTTGTAACAACAACCGAAGAGACTGACAAACTGAAGTTCGAAGTTACCGCCTGAATATAAGAAGTTCTGTTGCTTCGATGCAACGGAACTTCTTTATTTCGTTTCATACAACCTGCCCTGAAAAGCAGAACGTTCACGCATGCGGCGCTTTATCATCTCCACAAGTTCGTGATTCTTCACCCCCCAATCGGGAGCAATAAGCAGTTCTTTGGGCGACTGCGATGCAAAACGTTCAAGAATCAACGAAGGGCGCAGGCGTTCAATGTAATCAATTACAGTCTCAATGTAATCCTCCAAAGCAAACAAGCTGAAGTCTCCCGGAGATTCGGCATACTCCTCAGCCATCCGTGTGCCACGGATAAGCTGCAATTGATGCAATTTAAGTGTTGTCAGTGGCAAGCGCGACAGCACCGTTGCCTGACGCATCAGTTCCTCCTTATCCTCACCAGGCAACCCTAGTATAATGTGTGCTCCTACTGGTATTCCGCGCAACGCAGTACGTTCCACAGCATCCACTGCACAGGCATAGTCGTGCCCCCTATTGATGCGCAACAAGGTAACATCATTCACACTTTCAATGCCATACTCCACAAGAACATAGGTTCTGCGGTTCAACTCCTGAAGGTAATCAAGAAGTTCATCGGGCATACAATCGGGGCGCGTTCCAATCACAAGACCCACACAGCCATCAACGGCTAAAGCATCCTCATAGCGTTGTTTAAGGACATCAAGTGACGCATAAGTATTGGTGTAGGCCTGAAAATAGGCAAGATAACGCATCTCGGGATACTTGTGCGCGAAGAACGATATCCCCTCAAGCATCTGTTCCTTTACCGGAAGATGTCTATGACAATAAGCCGGGTTGAATGTCTGGTTATTACAATAGGTACACCCGCCCAGCCCCACCTTTCCGTCGCGGTTGGGACAGGTAAAACCGCCGTCAAGCGTAATCTTCTGCACCTTGCAGCCAAACACTCCACGCAGGTATGTACCGAACTCATTATAATAAAAAATATCTTCGCCCATAATTGGCGAAGATAGTACAAATAAGCGAAACCGGCAAACTGAGTCCACAAAGAGCAGTCACATCATGACACAGCATAAGCCCTTCCCCACTCAATGTCTCTCCCTGCGGAAATCGGTTGGCGTCACTCCTGTCAGTCGCTTGAAATAACGGCTGAAATATGATTGGCTCGGGAAGTTGTATTCATCGGCCAGTTCCTGAATCGATTTTGAAGAGTAAGTAAGTTCATATTTCAGTTTTGCCGCCACTGCCGAATCCACAATCTCCTTTGCCGAATGACTGGAGACCTCGTTACAAATCTCGTTCAGATATCCGCAGCTCACACCCAGCTCATTGGCATAGAAAAGGACTTCACGTGAAATGGAATGCGAAGAGACCAACTCCTTTATAAACTTGCCGAACAGCTCCTTCTTGCGTGAAAGATATTCTTTTCCGCCACTTTTGTATTCACTTATTGTCGAATAATAGTGCCTGCTGACATAAAAGAACGAGGCAACCTGTTTCTCGGCAATCTTGTTGAACTCATCCTGAGGCACTATTCCCTTTGTTGTTTCAAGCAGAGCCAGTGCCTGCCTGATGAATTCCAGATACTCACCTTTGAATTCAACGACACGGTTGTGCTTCATATACTCATAGCGGCTAATGTCAACATGGGTAAAGACCGAAGTCAGGATGGTCGAAGGCATGATAAGCGCCGTGCATCTAAAATCCGTACTCCCTTGCTTGAATGTAACGATATCAAGAGGAGATATCGTAATGAACATATTCTGCGATATATTATATAAGGTATAATTTATCTCAAGGGTAAGATTTCCGCAACGGCACAGCACAAGCACTATGTGGTTGCAGCGTATGGGTTCATCCAGTTCAACAAAATCGGCCCCAAAATCGGTCAACAGCACGTCATCAGTACTGAAATCAGCAGTTGTTTTCATGTCATTATCTTAATTTTGAAACAAATTTAAACATACGCGTACCACAAAACCAAATTTTACCGTGAAATTGGAAAACAACCAGATTTTATTGTAATAAACCGCACAGCCTGACCCCATCACCGGCAACAAGGATTCTAAGGCGTGTCGGAAGAAAAGAAGCATTCCCCGATCAATAAAAGTACAATACCTGATCAAAGTTATTTTGACTCAGCATTCTGCTTCGCTATTAACAAGTCTTATTTAAAGACATATTCTGTTGCTGATATGCCGGCAATCCTGCCGAATACTATAATGTCGGCTACAGCATTGCCTCCAAGACGGTTACCTCCGTGTACACCACCTGTTACCTCACCAGCGGCATATAACCCAGGAATTACATTCCCGGCATTGTCAACGACCTGAGCCCTTGTATTGATTTTAATACCACCCATAGTGTGATGTATTACCGGCTCCACCTCAATTGCATAATAAGGAGCCATAGTCAACGGACGAGGCATCTCCTCGGCCCTACGGCCAAAATCAGCATCAACCCCTGTAGCCTGATACATCCGATAAGTTTCCATTGTCTCCTCAAATGATAATATAGGAAACTGCAATTCAGCCGCAAGATCAGACACGGTGTTAGCGGTAGTGAGTAACCCCTGTTGTGCATAGTTCTCAATTGTCACAAGCGATTCACGCACACTCTGGTCGAACACAATGAAGGCACTCTTGCCCGGCTGCTCAAGGATAGCGGCAGAAAGTTTATCTCGCGTCCACATCTCATTGGCAAAACGGGTACCGCAGCGGTTCACAAGAATAGCTCCGTTACCACGTACGGCCTCAGAGATGAGCAAATGACTCCCACTCTCGCCTGTGGGATGCACCTGTATCTGTTCCATAAGCACCAAAGGAACCTGCAAGTCGGCCACCCACGCGAAAGCATCACCTGTAGCACCGTTGTGATTGGAGGTATGAACTCCCTTCAATACAGGACTGTAACTCTCGAGCATGGACATATTTGCCCCGAAACCACCGGTAGCGATTATTACGGCCTTGGCCTTGATACTGTAAGAGCCATTGGAGGTCCTTACCTTCACGCCAGTCACTTCTCCGTCCTTTTTTATGAGTCCTGTCACCTCATTCCTGGTACGCACAGGAACATTCCTACCCTTTACGGCCTTACTCAGAACAGCCATCAAGTGAGGACCTATTGCGGCACCGCCTGCCGGTCTATGGGTACGCATCCGGGTAGAACCCGCCATATGACCCACATCGCTCATGTCTGCACCTAATGAGACCAGCCACTCCACCGAACCGGCCGCATTATCTACCAAAGCTGCCACCAAAGATGAATCGTTAAGGAAATGGCCACCCGACATCGTATCGTCAAAATGTCTCTGTCTGGAATCCTCTATACCAAGACTCTTCTGTACCGATGTTTCGGCCGCATTCAGCCCACCGGTTGAGTAATTTGTATTTCCACCGATTATACCCTGTTTCTCCAGCACAATGACATCAGCGCCCATGGAGGCAGCCTGCAAGGCTGCTGCCAGTCCTGCACCACCCGCACCTACAACAACCACGTCACATGAGGTATCGGTATATTCAACCACCTCATTCACCACCCCTTTCGAAGCATCTATTGCCATACCAATGGCATCCAACATTCCGCGCGAAGTAAGTGTGGCACCACTCACGGCATCCACACCTTCAACAGTCTGCTTTTCAAGCACCTCATCTATAATCTGTTGTTCAGCAGGCTGTGCAAAGTGAGACTCGGACTGGCTGAGTATACGTATGGCAGTAATGATATGGTTACTCACAACAACGGCAACCTTGATCATTCCACTCCTTCCCTCTCCCAAGCCTTCATATTCACCGTCCTGCATGACGGTTTCCTCCTGAGTTCGCGGCAACTCATTTTCCAGATTTTGACACCCGGAAACAACACTCATTGCAATGACAAATGAAAGCAGACGACAAATAAATCTCATATCTGATATTTTTTTCTGATATATTAATTGTAAAGTTAATCAGAATTTATTGAACCCAAAAGGAAGAAAATCCTACATTCAATCCTATTTTACGCCACAACACCCATTACAGAGGAATTTGTAAACCAAATTGTAAACCGACATATTTAGGCAAGCACATAAAATTTGAATAATTTTGCAAAAGGATGATATCTGTAAAGTGGCAAGGCAGCATTCAAAAACATTGGCATTTCCATGAAACCGATATTCAGCATCCTTATTAATATTAATCATAACAAACACAATTCAAATCTTATGAAAAAGACATTTAAAGTATTGGCTGTAGCATTGGCATGTGCATTTGTAAGCAGCTGCGCAACATTTTCAACACCAGTTGCAGCAACATCTAACCCAGTAGGTTCAAAGTGCGGTGTAGCAGAGAGCACTGTTTACCTTGGTGGTCTCTTCAGCTCAAAGGGTGAAGAGAATGGTATTGAGAAGGCAGCCAAGGAGGCTGGTATCACCAAGATTTCTCACGTAGACTCTTACACAAAGAACATTCTTTTTGGTATTGTCATTAAGCAGACAACTAAGGTTTACGGAGAATAACAAGGACCTTATGATATAAAAAACAAATCCGTTATCATGATAACGGATTTGTTTTTAGCAATAATATAGCAGTTGACCCGATGATTATGTCATCCCGACAGAACGATGCGACGAGGAATCTCTAAATTGACACAAAGATATCTAACATGCGTTAGTTCGCTACAATCATCGAAAACATCTTTATTTTTTTACATTAAGGTATGGTCAACATGACATCAATGTGGATATTAAAGTTTTGGGTCAACATCTATATCGTTGCCATACGTTTACTGATGAACATCCCTCAGCAAGTCGTTCACAGTCTTCACTGGGTTGAATGTCACAAGAGGCACCTCGACGAAAATCGTATTCCAGTCACTCATCGCGCCATTCCACAAGCCCGGGAGCTCCATAGCCTTAAGTTCACGTCCGTTCTTTGACTTGTGCGAAATGAAACCGGTATTCTTGTCAACGAATGCCGGAAGATTGAACTTCTCACCCTTGTAGTTCTTGACTGCGCAGACAAGGTCAACAGGATTGAAGTGTGTTCCGTTCTCGAACATCGCCTTTGCAGCCTCATTGTTCATGTCAATCTGCGAACTCTCAAGGATCTGAAGTGACACAGAACCATCCTGATTGTATGCAAGGAACGGACCGCCACCCGGCTCGCCTACATTCTTCACCATACCGCACACGCGCATCGGGCGATTGAATTTCTTGCGCAAATAGAGAATAAGATCACAATCCTCAAGGTTCTTGACATCGGCATTACGGCACTGCAGGTCATTCTGCAGGAAGCGTATCATCTCTTCAATCTGTTCGTGGGTGTACTTACCGCTATCAATGAACTGCAGATACTCGAACACCTTCTTCTGTGTACCTACAAGTATGCCGGCAAGTAGTTTCTTATATGTCACAGTAGCATCCTTCAAACGGTCGGGCACTACATTGTCGATATTCTTTATAAAAATGACGTCGGCATCAATATCATTGAGGTTTTCAATAAGGGCACCATGGCCTCCGGGACGGAACACAAGCGAACCATTCTCGCGGAAAGGTACATTATCGGCATCAACAGCAATGGTATCGGTACACTGTTTCTGCTCCGAGAATGTTATGTCATACTTTACACCGAACATAGCCTCGTAATGAGCCTTACGTTCAGCTACCAGTTCCTCAAAAAGAGCCTTATGGTTGGGCGACACGGTAAAGTGCAGTTTCACCACCCCGTCGGTTGCAGCATAGAGTGCTCCCTCAACAAAATGCTCCTCGGCCGATGTACGTGAACAACAGTCATAATTGTGGAACTTGAGCAGTCCCTTTGGCAATGAACCGTAGTTCATACCTGTAAAATCGAGCAGATTGAACACAACATCCTTATACTGTCCTTTCTCGACAAGTTCCTTTACCGATGCCCCCTTGTTCCTGCTACATGCAGCATCAAGATCGGCAAAAAAAGCAAACTTTTCAATGTTGGCAAAGAAGTTCTTCTCGAAATCAGTTGTCGGAACATCGTACTCCGCACTAAGGAAGGCAAACAGGTCCTTGAACATGCGGCTTGCGGCACCTGAAGCCGGCACGAACTTGAGAATGGCATTACCCTCGGTACAATATGCGTCCCACACCTTGAGGTAACCGTCAACCTCCTGCTGCGACGGCACCAGTACACCTTTATCGACTGTAGCCGCTGCCTCAATCTTCAGGTACGGAAAACCTGTCTTGAATGTTTTCAACTGCTCGGCAACCTGTTCTGCCGAAATACCCTTCTTGCTCAATAGAGCCTGATCAGCCTTACTTATCATAATATAGTCAGTTAAAGTTTTTTAATTTAATTAAGCGAATATAGAAATAAAATATATAAATGACAAAATTTAATCAGAAAAAACTATCTTCGCAGAATAATTCAGGAGGGACAGTATCATGCAAGGAGTTTTGGAATTTACAGTTGATGAAAAGAGAGAGATTAAGGAACTTACCGTTATGCTCACCAGAAGCATTGACGGCAAACTGCCGGCAAGTGACTTCCGTTATCTCAAGCAAAGGATTTCCGAGGCAGTTCTGCAAGGCAAGATTTCACGCGACGGATTCGGGTTCAACCCCATTATCATAGATCTGCAGACAGCATTCATTGTTGGTCATGAAATAGGTTTCCAGCGTGAAATCATCATGAGCATACTGCTCAACCGCGCCCTTCAGGCAGGTACAGCAAACATTGCAGAAATTAAGGAAAGGCTTGGAGAGAGTGCCGCAAACATACTTGAGAACCTTGCGCAAATCAATGCACTTTATGCAAAAAGTCCCACAATAGAGACTGAGAATTTCAGGAATCTGTTGCTTTCATTCACAAACGACATGCGCGTAATCCTCATAATGATTGCGAGCCGTTTGGTCATGCTGCGCCGAATGTTCAATTCCGAAGACGATGCAGCACGCAGGCTTGTAGCCAACGAGGCATCGAAACTCTACATTCCACTTGCCCACAAGCTTGGTTTCTACAAACTGAAATCGGAAATGGAAGACCTTGCACTGCGCTACACCGAGACTGAGATTTATGCCGAACTCAGCCGCAAGCTCGAGGAGACGGCAGCATCACGCGAGGACTACATAGCATCTTTCATAAAACCTATTGAAAAACAGCTAAAAGCACAGCCTCACCTCAAGTATCGCATCAAGGGACGTACAAAGTCCATAAACTCCATATGGCAAAAGATGAAGAAGCAACAGAGGCCTTTCGAACAGATATATGACCTCTTTGCAATACGCATAATCATCGACAGCGAGCCACAGAATGAGAAGAGTGAATGCTGGCAGGTATACTCCATTGTTGCCGACATGTTCACTCCCAACCCACACCGTCTTCGCGACTGGCTGTCGGTACCCAAAAGCAATGGATACGAGTCACTGCACACCACTGTAATGGGTCCTGAAGGACGTTGGGTCGAGGTGCAGATACGTACCGAGCGCATGGACGCTGTAGCCGAACACGGTCTTGCCGCGCACTGGCGATACAAAGGTGTCAAGAGTGAGAAAGGACTCGACAACCTTCTGGCATCGATACGCGACACCCTGCAGAACCTGAGTGAGGAGGAGGCAAGCGAAAGCAAGTTCAAGATGGAGCTCTACAAGGACGAGATATTCATCTTTACCCCCAAGGGTGACCTTTTCCGTCTGCCCAAAGGAGCAACAATCCTTGATTTCGCATTCTCCATACACACAGGTCTGGGATGCCGTTGCACAGGAGCACTTGTCAACGGGCGCAATGTCCCGATACGTCACGTACTGAACAACGGCGACCAGGTAGAAATCATCAGTTCAAACTCACAATCCCCCAAACAGGCATGGCTCAAGATAGCCCAGACCGGACGTGCACGCAGCAAGATACGCCAGGCATTGAAGGAAATCAGCGCCAAGCAGGCCGACATGGGACGCGAGGCCGTGATACGCAAGCTAAAGAACCACAAGATAGAGTTCGACGAGTCAATCATGGACCACCTGATACGCAAGATGGGATTCAAGCGTCTCAGCGACTTTTTCCAGAACGTGGCCGAAGGCAATATTGACATCGCCGATATCCTAAAACGCTATCAGGCATTGCTCACACCCGAGAATGAGCCAAACGAACAGACACGCAGTGCCGGAGAGTTCACATTCGTCGGTGAAAGTGACGCAAAAGGTTCCAATGACGTACTTGTCATTGAACGCAACCTCAAAGGAGTGGATTACAAGTTCGCCAAGTGTTGCGCCCCGATATTCGGTGACGACATATTCGGTTTCGTGACCATCAACGGCGGCATATCGATACACCGCAAAGAATGCAGCAATGCCCGCGAACTGCAGGAACGCTACCCCTACCGCATAATTGAAGCGCGCTGGAGTGAGGCCGACAATCATGGTGCGCTGTTGCCTGTAACCTTGCGCATTGTGGGGCACGATGATATCGGTATCGTTACAAACATTACATCAGTCATTACACAGGAGAAGGATGTAATGATGCGAGGAATAAACATCGAGTCACACGATACCCTGTTCTCGGGAACACTATCGCTGATGATAAACGACAAGATAAAGCTTGATAAACTTATTGCCAAGATTGAAGGCATAAAAGGAGTGAAACAGGTAAAAAGAGGTTAAAAAAGATATAAATTCACTTTATTACATACAAATGGAGTAAATTTGCAGAAACAGAAACAATTATGAAAAAAGCTACATTCTTGACATTAGCCCTTATGCTTGCTATTTCAGTAAGCGCACAGAAAGCAAACATTGAGTTCGAAAAGACAACAATAGACCTTGGAAAATTCGGTTCTGACAACCTTATACAGAAGTGTTATTTCGTCTTCAAGAACACAGGTGACGCCAACCTGTACATTCATCAGATTCTTACATCATGTGGATGCACATCAAAGGAATACCCCACTTACGGAATCAAGCCGGGCGCACAGGATACTATTTTCGTCACATACAACGGTTCCAACAAGGCACCGAAGAAATTCAGGACCAGCATAACAATACACAGCAATGCAGTCCAAGAGATGACAAAAGTATATATAAAAGGCGAGCAGCTTGCACGTCCCATAAAAGAGACAGAAGTAATCGAAATAGAAGAATAAAACATAAGAAAGAGTCCCGACGGGACTCTTTCTTATGTTTTATCATGGCTCTGCGCATAACATTATCAGAATACAAGTTTCTCAATGAAAGAAGACTTGCCGTTCACCTTGCCCTCAATGTAGTATACAAGGCTATTCTCCTCGCCCTGCTCCATGTAACGGTACAGTTCTACCTTGTCACCGGGTTTCACCTCATTGTTGAAGTTTATTACAAGTTCCTTGAGGCGGCGTACGTTTGTCACATCAAGTTCAATACAGTTCATTGCCCACTCGGTATACTTAACATTGTTCACATGCCCCATCATATCAAGGTCCGAGTATGCCACATCGCGCACAGCCACACACTCTGGAGTCACCTCCTTGGGCATAGTGATTTTAGGCGCCTGCTCATCCATCGCATCCTCCTTGATGCATTTGTCGTCACTATCCACAAGTTCGGGGAATTTTGAAAGACGACGGGTATCAATGTCAATGACAAGCCATGATGTAGTTGCCGAAATAAGTTTCTCGCGACTTGCATTGTCAAATACCTCAAAATCACGAAGGAAAAGGAAACCATTGGCACCTTTATGCCATGACTGTACGTTTATGTTGTCGCGCCACATTGGCAGACGGTGGAACTTGACATGCATTCTCGCCAACACCCATCCCTTACGGGTAACCTGCATTGAGTCAAAACCCACACCAATGTAATCGGCATGTATGTTAGCTGCCTCCTGGGCATAATTAAGGAACGAAGCCGGCTTGAGAGTAGATGACATGTCCACATCGAAACTCGGTATTCTCTTTACTGCATTGTATTTTTCAATCATGAATATATTGTTTTGGATTTTCAATCGAACAGGTTCAAGTGCCTGCGCTTTACGGCATCAGTGTCAAGAAGAATCTTCACAAACTCCTGTGCTGCAGCCTTCTGATAAGCGCCTTTTAGTCGCAACAGCGATGCCTCCATTATATTTGCCGGGTCATCTATCGGTATGGCCTTGAAACGTGAATTGCCGAACACGGCCGAAGTTGACAGGATTGTCGAATAACTGCCAGTAGACACCATCTGCAACAGAATATTGGTCTCGTTGAGTTCCAGCCTTGAGCTCAAGGGTACATCCTTGCCGGCAATTAGTTTCTCAAGCATCATGCGTGCCTGCAGGTCATGCGACGGGAGCACCAATGGAATGTCAGCAAGTTCCTGTATCATAATCCGTTTCTTTGCAGCAAGCGGATGGTCCTTAGCCACGACCAACGCCAATGCGTTCTCAAAGAGAGACATGGACTCCACATCTGGCGCGTCGAATATCGGCTTGTACGAAAGAATGAAGTCAAGTTCACGTTCTTTCAGCAAGGCAAGCAACTCATTGACAGTCTTATAACAGACCTCGAGTTTTATATCGGGATACGCCTTCATGAATTCAAGCAATCCTTCAGTGAGTACAGTACTCAGGCTGTATGTGACCCCCACCCTCAACTTGCCGGCCTTCACATGCTGCAGGTCATGCAGGCGCTGCACACCATCTTCAGCATCCTGTATCGTCTTGCGGGCAAACGGCAGGAACTCTTCGCCAGCCTCGGTAAGTGATATGTGACGGCTATTGCGCAGGAAAAGTTCAAACCCCAGTTCAAACTCCAGCTGCTTTATCTGCTGCGAGAGGGTACTCTGTGTTATATAAAGATGCTTGGCCGCTACCGAAAAGTTAAGATATTCGGCACTCTTGACAAAGTATTTAAGTTGTCTCAGTTCCATACGATGACAGGCACTTTCAAAAATTACAGGCGCGAATATAAGAAATCTGCCTCACAAAACCATCATTCTTATTCAAAAATGAGGCCTGCGAGGCAGATTAGTTATAATAATGTGACTTTTCTATGCTATCAGAAACCGATGAAAATCAGCATTGCATATCCAAGCGCAAGACCAACCACACCGACAATGATACCTACAATCATCATGTCCTTCTGCTCAATGAAACCAGTTGAATGGGCAATTGCATTAGGAGGAGTACTGATTGGGAGAATCATTGACACAGAAGAAGCGATAGCGATACCTACGAGCATTGCCTGAGGGCCACCGAAACCGTCAAGTGCTGTACCCAAACCGCCGGCAACAACACCAAGCACCGGAACGAGCAAAGATGTTGCTGCCGAGTGAGAGATGAAGTTTGAGAAACCGAAGCAGATGAGACCTGCGAGAATCATTACCACCAATGGCGAGAAGTTGTCGAATGGAACCGACTTGACAATGAGGCTGCTAAGGCTTACAGAGTTTGCATCGCTGTAGTTGAGTGCGACACCGAGTGCAAAACCACCGGCAACCATCCAGAGCACACTCCAGTTGATTTCCTCAAGGTCACGACGTGTAAGAATACCTGTAGCACAGAAAATTGCAACAGGAATCATGGCTACTACATTTGTATCTACACCCCAAAGATCTGTACCGAACATCCACATGAATATTGTAAGGGCAAACGCTACAACCACCGACCATGTCTTGTAGTTCCAGTTGATTTCACCCTCAATCTCAATCTTGATATTCTTCTGTTTGAACGGGAAAAGAATACGCAGAAGAATCCATGAGATGACAAGGAGAACAATAACGAACGGAGCCATCTTGATTGTCCAGTCTACGAAACTGATGCCCATACCTTGTGATGAGAGGTAGTCAAGTGCAATCATGTTTGGAGGTGTACCGATTGGAGTAATCATACCACCAAGGTTGGCACCAACAGGAATCGCGAGGGCAAGAGCAATACGTCCTTTACCGTCAGCAGGAAGCGACTTGAGTACAGGAGTAAGGAATGCAAGCATCATGGCTGCAGTTGCGGTGTTGCTCACAAAAGCCGAGAAAATTGCTGTCACAAGGATAAAACCAAGAAGTACAACCTCGGAACGTGTACCGAAAGGCTTCAACAGCACACGTGCAAGAGCCACGTCGAGCTTAACCTTTGTAAGACCGATAGCAAGTACAAAACCACCGATAAAGAGCATGATTGTAGGGTTAGAGAAACAAGCAAAAATGCTCTTGAATGGAACCAGGCCTACACCATCCTCGGGGCGGAGGAATGACAACGAGCTTGTTGAAACAGTGAACAGCATCACAGTCACAACCACCATTGATGTTACCCATGAAGGCATTGTCTCTGTAAGCCACATGAGTGCAGCAAACACAAACAAAGCAATGATACGCTGGTGAATGACTGTAAGGCCTTCGATTCCGAACGACTCAGTTGGCAACAGCGCTATCACACTTGTAACAGCAATAATAAAAATAAGCTTGATAGCATTCAGAGGGAACTTCCTCTCTCTCTTGTGGGACTTTTTCTTCTGGAGGCTTTCCAGCAGTTTGTATCCCGGGAAATTTTTAAACATAATTAATTGATTATTATTTGATTAAATTATATGCAAAATGTTATTATATGCCTTTTAATCTAAAATCATGCAAAAATACAACCTACAATCATATCAGCATAGCTCTCATCTATCTAAATTAGCGATAACAACTATTGGTATCATCAATAAATAATAACAACATGCACGTTTTTCACTAAATTTTTATAAAGTTTTTAGAAACATTAATATTATAAATATGAAAATGTCAATGATAGCACTGAAAAAATGAGTACTTTTGCAGAATAATTGACAGAAGACTATTTACAACAATGAAAGCATACGTTTTTACAGGACAAGGAGCACAGTTCAGCGGCATGGGAAAGGATTTGTACGAAAGCCACCCTATTGCCAAGGAATATTTTGAAAAGGCCAACGAAATTCTTGGTTTCCGCATTACCGACATTATGTTCAACGGCACCGACGAAGAACTCAAGCAGACACGTGTTACCCAGCCGGCAGTATTTCTCCATTCAGTGATTCAGACCATCGTATTTGGCGAGGAGTTCAAGCCCGACATGGTTGCCGGACACTCTTTGGGTGAATTCTCGGCATTGGCAGCAGCCGGTGCCCTCAGTTTTGAGGACGGCCTCAAGCTTGTGTACAAGCGCGCAATGGCAATGCAGAAGGCATGCGAACTGCAGCAGTCGACAATGGCTGCCGTACTTGGACTTGCCGACGAGACTGTAGACAACATATGTAAGGAGATAAACGCACAAGGCGATACCGTCGTTGCCGCGAACTTCAACTGCCCCGGACAGGTTGTAATCTCTGGCAGCATCGAAGGCGTGAACAAGGCATGCGAAGCCCTCAAGGCAGCTGGCGCAAAACGCGCATTGCCACTCAGCGTAAGCGGAGCTTTCCACTCCCCTCTCATGCAGCCAGCAAAAGAGGAACTTGAAAAAGCAATCAACAGCACAGTTTTCAACACACCGGTGTGCCCCGTATACCAGAACGTGGATGCAAAGCCACACACATCGCCCGAGGAAATCAAGGCAAATCTCGTTTCACAGCTCACAGCTCCAGTGCGCTGGACTCCTACAATCACAAACATGATAAATGACGGAGCAAAAGAGTTCACCGAGTGTGGTCCGGGCAATGTACAGCAAGGACTCATAAGTAAAATAAAGAAAGCCATTGGAGCAGAATAAACACTATTTGACATGTCACGTATAATAATCTATCAACTATTACCACGACTTTTCGGCAACAGCACAGCAGATTGTGTTGCCAACGGAACCATAGAACAGAACGGTTGCGGCAAATTCAACGATATTACCCCAAAAGCGCTGCGCGCAATACGCAGCCTTGGTGCTACCCATGTATGGTACACAGGTGTCATTGAACACACCACGCGTACCGACTACTCAAAATACGGCATCGCAACCGACCACCCTGCAACCGTTAAGGGCGAAGCAGGTTCACCATATGCAATCAAAGACTACTACGACATAGACCCCGACCTTGCAGTCGACGTAAACAAACGCCGCGAAGAGTTCAAGGCACTCATTGAACGCACCCACAAGGCAGGGCTCAAGGTCATCATGGACTTCATCCCCAACCACGTGGCCCGCAACTACTGCAGCGACAACACCCCTGAGGGCACATATCCATTCGGAGCATTTGACGACAAGAGTGCATTTTTTGCTGGACACAACAACTTCTATTATCTTGGCAACCAGTCATACGGATGCAACCTTGACGCCAAAGACAGCGCAGCAACAGAGTACAGTGAGGAACCATTGCGTGCAACCGGAAACGACTGTTTCGGTAGTCCCTCGCGCAACGACTGGTATGATACTGTTAAACTGAACTACGGAATAGACTACCGTACAGGCAACCGCATCTTCTCCCCTATCCCCAACACATGGGTAAAAATGCTCAAGATTCTGAAATACTGGGCCGCACAGGGAGTCGACGGTTTCCGTTGCGACATGGTAGAGATGACACCGGTCGAGTTCTGGGAGTGGGCAGTTCCACAAATCAAGGAGCAGTTCCCCGGCATAATCTTTATTGGAGAGATATATCAGCCACATATCTACCGTCTGTTCATCAAGCAGGGATGCTTCGACTACCTGTATGACAAGGTTGGACTCTACGACACACTGCGCGGTGTAATGAACGGTCAGACATCGGCAAACGACATAAGCTACACACTGCAGAGCACAGCCGACATACGCCACAACATGCTCACATTCCTTGAGAACCACGATGAGCAGCGCATAGCATCGGACTTCTTTGCAGCCAAGGCCGAACGCGCATTGGCATCACTCATCGTATCCGCCACCATAGGCACACAGCCGTTCATGCTCTATGCGGGCCAGGAACTTGGCGAGAAAGGCATGGACAAGGAGGGATACAGCGGTGTCGACGGCAGAACAACAATCTTCGACTACTGGAGTGTAGACACACTGCGCCGCTGGAAGGGTGACGGCAGCTATTCAGGAGAACAGTTGACCGAGGAAGAAAAGAGCCTGCAGGCATTCTATTCGAACCTGCTGAATCTTTGCAACAGCAACGAGGCACTGCGCGAAGGTATGTTCTACGGCCTTCAGTATGCAAACCCACACAGCGACAAGTATGACAGCAACCATATATTCTCGTACCTGCGCGGAACAGACAAGGAGCTCCTGCTCATTGTCACCAACTTCAGCGACAGTGACAAGGATTGCGACATAACAATTCCCGAAGAAGCGTTTGCCTTCTACGGAATCTCATACAACGACAAGGTGATAAAGGCCAAGGAGCTGCTCTATGGCAATGGCACCGAACAGCACCTTAATGCATACGACGCCGTGAGCATAACCGTACCAGCGAACAGCGGTGTGATTATCAAATTCAACATCTGACACGTTATGAAAAGACTGTTTACCGTGGCAATTCTTCTTGCCACAGCATCAATTGCCAGCGCACAGCTCATACTCAGCAAGGAAACAATCCAGGATATTGTCAAGAACGAGAAGAGCTACTACAATGACATCGTACAGGTATTCAACAGCGACGACCCGTATCTCGACATTGACGACGTAGCACTTGTATACTATGGACACGCCTTCACCCCCGATTACAAACCGGGCAAGGACAACAACGAGAAACTGTTGAAGAAATACTACGAAGAGGACAATTTCCCCAAGGTATATGAGACAGCCAAGAAGATTCTTGAGTACAATCCGGCTCATCTTGATGCACTCTTCTATGCATGGATTTCGGCAAAGACAATAGGGAAAGGCGAAGAGGAGTACCTTTCCTATGTAAAGAAGCACCAGAATGTCATAACAATGATAAAGACATACGGTGACGGAAAGAGCAGTAGCACAGCGTTCCGCATTGTCAATCCCGAAGACCAGAAGTATGTAATGTACTCGTTGAACATCGACTCAGAGATTTCGCACGAACTCGATACCGAATCACTCTGCAACATACTCATTGTGAGGCCTACCGACGAGTTCAAATCAAGCCGTCTCTATTTTGACATAAGCCTGTTCCTGAACACCCCATCGGGCAAGTAACAATCCATATTCCTTTTTATAATGTCAGCCGGTTTTCTTGAGAAACCGGCTGACATTGTAAATATGAGAATAGAGAAGATTGATGTCTGAATATTTGAGAAAAATATTTGCTTACATAATAAAATAATTACTAACTTTAGGATGTTTATCTCTACAATACATAAATACACTACACAAGGCACCCATAATGGTGCCGACAAAATAAATCACACATATGCCATTATTTGAAAAAGGACACAAAATAGAGAATTACACAGTACAGTGCCTGATAAAGGAGAACCAGTACACCCAGACATACAGAGTTGAAGATGATGACTTCAACCCATATTTCCTGAAGGCATTCGTCATCAAGCGCATGCCCGGGAAACTTACAAACGAAGAAACAGGTTACGTATACGAAATCGAATACAGCCGCAACATCAAGCACAAGAATATCATAAGTTTCATAAGTTGCGGCAAGACCGAGACTATTGAAGGAGAATGCCAGTACTACACCACCGATTACTTCAGTGGCGAGCTTCTTTCCGAGAAGATATATCGCGAAGGCAAAATTACCGAAGACGAAGCTATCCTTATATATAAGGAGATACTCCACGGCCTCAAGCATGTCCACGACATGGATATATGCCATAATGACATTACACCGCGCAACATAATGCTGTCGCAGCAGGGAGGGGCTACCGTTCCTGAAATAATAGACCTTGGACATGTGTCAAAAAAATGTTGCGGCAAGGTTCCGTTCGATGCATCCGACCTGGAACTGTTCTACTCTGCCAACGAGACATTTGCCGGCATATACGACAGCCAAAGCGACATCTTCGCTGCGACAGCCGTACTGTACACCATGCTTACAGGGAAACGCCCATGGGAAACTGAGTTGCCCAATGATGCCAAAAGGTCAAGAAAATCAATACTTCTCAAGGAGTTCCGCAAGTCCAATCCCATAGACTTCACCGGCATTGAAGTCTCAGACAAGGCAAAGACAATATTGGCAAAAGGACTGAGTCTCACATTTGAGGAGAGATATAAGGATGTAGATGCTGTGCTGGCCGACATTGAGGCCGACAACATCACATTCCCTTGTGAAGAGAAAGATGAGAAAAACCCAAAGAAATACTCCCATTCTACAAAGAGAGAGGATGTAGCCAGTACAGAAAGCCACAACAAGGTCGATTTCGAGATAAAGCGTGGAGGAGGAAACGGCTTTAAAGACATTGCGGGAATGAAGACCCTCAAGGACTACCTACAGCAGCGTGTAATATTTGTCATACAAAACAAGGAACAGGCCGAAAAGTACAGACTCACCACACCAAACGGTATGTTGCTGTATGGTCCTCCAGGATGTGGCAAGACATTTGTTGCAGAGAAGTTTGCCGAAGAGACAGGATTCAACTTTATCCTTGTAAAGTCATCAGATGTAGCAAGTTCCTACCTCCATGGTTCACAGGAAAAGATAGCTCAACTCTTCAAGCAAGCCGAGAATAACGCCCCCATAGTAATATGTTTCGACGAGTTCGATGCACTGGTCCCCGACCGTTCAAGCCCGGCAGCAAACCAGACATCAAGCGAAGTCAACGAATTCCTTACCCAACTGAATAACTGCTCCAAGCGCGGAATCTTTGTAATAGGAACCACCAACAGACCCGACAAGATTGACCCTGCTGTTCTGCGCACAGGCCGAATCGACAAACTTGTATATGTACCTCTCCCCGACCAGGAGGCACGCAAGGAGATGTTCTGCCTGCACATTGAAGGACGCCCGTGTGACAGCAATATAAATTTTGACAAGTTGGCAGAACTCACCGACGGATATATCGCCAGTGATATTGCCTACGTAGTGAACGACGCAGCCATGGTTGCCGCGTTTACCTATAAAGAGATAACCCAGGAACTGCTGGAAGAGACAATTTCCAATACACACCCCTCATTGAGCAAAGACGTGATAAGCATATATGAGAACATACGAGGCAACATGGAAAGCTCCGAAAGGAGAAATATGGGCAGGCCCAAAATAGGTTTCATACAATACGATTGATGCCCGTAGCGCAAAAGAGAGTTAAGGAACACAAATAATACATTCATACAACAACCATTAAAGACATTCTATTATGAGCACAACAGAAATGGTATTGGATTTCCTGCGCAAGCAGGGTTTCTGCCCCGAAGTGGACGAAAACAACGGCAACATACTCTTTAAGTATCAGATGGCAGGTTTTCTCTACATCAACAATGACGAAGACCAGGAGTTCTTTCAGCTCATCATGCCCAACATCTGCGATGTGACCGAAGAGAACAGAGAACTCATACTTGAAGCAGCCAACTCAAACAACCAGGGAATCAAGGTTGTAAAGACATGCGTATTCAATGACAGCGTATGGCTCTTCTTCGAGAACTTCCTTGACAGTTCACCCGACGTTTCAGACATCCTACCACGCGCATTGAACGCACTGCAGGGAGCACGTCAGGAATTCTACAAACAGCTTTCGTGATATTGCTACAGCAACACCCCTCTGCCAAAATGTCAGTTGTGAACAACTGGCATTTTTTTTGTATTATATAATATGTCCGGGGATAAACCGGAATTTGACAGAACATGAATACAAACTTAAAAAACTATTCAATATGCAAAAAGGAAACATTGGGGTAACAACCGAAAACATCTTCCCCGTAATCAAGAAGTTCTTGTACAGCGACCACGAGATCTTTCTGCGCGAGATTGTATGGAACGCAATTGATGCCACACAGAAACTCAAGACCCTTTACGAGAAGGGCGAGTTCAAGGGCGAGCTCGGCACACCAAGAGTAAAGGTGACACTTGGCACCGATACCATCACTGTCAGCGACAACGGTATCGGACTCACAGCCGAGGAGATAGACAAGTACATAAACCAGATTGCACTTTCAGGCGCAACCGACTTCCTCGAGAAATACAAAGACAGTGCAAACAACATCATCGGCCACTTCGGTCTCGGTTTCTACTCGGCATTCATGGTATCCAAGAAGGTGGAAATCGTAACCAAGTCATACAAAGATGGAGCACAGGCCGTAAAATGGAGTTGCGACGGCAGCCCCGAGTACACACTTGAGGAGACCGAGAAGGCCGAACGCGGAACAGACATCATCATGTATATCGACGATGACAGCAAGGAGTTCCTCAGCGAGAGCCGCATCAGCGGAATCCTTAACAAATCCTGCCGCTTCCTGCCTGTAGAAATGGCATTCGGCAAGAAGAAGGAGTGGAAAGATGGCAAGCAGGTGGAAACCGATGAGGACAACATCATCAACGACACTACCCCATTGTGGACACGCAAGCCAAGCGAGCTTAAGGACGAGGACTACAAGGAGTTCTACCACAAGCTCTACCCGATGAGTGACGAGCCACTCTTCTGGATTCACCTTAACGTGGACTTCCCGTTCAACCTCACAGGTATACTCTATTTCCCCAAGGTAAAGAGCAGCCTCGAACTGCAGAAGAACAAGATTCTCCTCTTCTGCAACCAGGTATACGTCACCGACGAGGTAGAGGGCATTGTACCCGACTTCCTCACATTGATGCACGGTGTTATAGACTCACCGGACATCCCGTTGAACGTGTCACGTTCATATTTGCAGAGTGATTCAAACGTAAAGAAAATCTCCACTTATATCTCAAAGAAGGTATCGGACCGTCTGGCACAGATCTTCAAGAACGACCGCAAGGATTTCGAGGATAAATGGAACGACCTCAAAATCTTCATCCACTACGGCATGCTCACCGAGGAGGACTTCTATGACAAAGCAAACAAGTTCTCTCTGCTGCAGGACACCGATGGCAACAAGTACACCTATGAGGAGTACAAGAACCTTGTAGGCGCCGAGCAGACCGACAAGGAGGGCAACATCATATACCTCTACTCAAACGACAAGGAGAAGGAGTACAGCTTCATCGACAACGCCAAGAACAAGGGATACAATGTCCTGCTGATGGACGGCCAACTCGATGTGGCACTCATCAGCCTGCTTGAACGCAAGTTCGAGAAGACACGTTTCACACGCGTCGACAGCGACACCGTAGAGAACCTCATCGTGAAGGAGGAGCAGAAACAGAGCACACTTACCGATGCCAAACGCGAGGTACTGACAGGCGTATTCGAGAGCCAGCTACCCCACATGGAAAAGAGAGAATTCCACGTACAGACACAGGCTATGGGCGAGAACGGAGCACCGGTAATGATTACCCAGGCCGAGTACATGCGCCGCATGAAAGAGATGGCTGCCATCCAGCCGGGAATGTCATTCTACGGAGACATGCCCGACATGTTCAACGTGCTGCTCAACGAGGAGCATCCACTCATCAAGCGCGTGCTTGAGAACGCCGAGAGCACATGTGCCGAGAAACTACAGCCACTCAACGAAAAGACCCAGTCACTCGAAAGCCGCCGCAAGGCCCTTTACGATGCACAGAACGGCAAAAAGAACGATGAGATTCCACAGAGCGAGAAAGACGAGCTGTTCGAAATTGAGAAAGAGGTTACAGCCACAAAGAGCGAGAAGGAGGCAATCCTTGCGCAGTATGCAGCAGGTGACAACACCGTAAAGCAGCTCATCGACATCACCCTGTTGCAGAACAACATGCTCACAGGAGAAGCACTGAACAACTTCGTAAAGCGCAGCATTGAACTTATGCAGTAATACATGCTTACTTGACAATATCGTCATAAAAGCACTATAGCAAATGAGGCTGACCCGCAGGTCAGCCTCATTTGCTATATCAACACGTCATCCCATAATAAATCAAAAGTTGACGCATTTTTGGCACCGTGCGACAATAAGGAAATCCCATAAAATCAAAGCATATCCTTTATCATCAGGTACTCCTGTTCAAAGTTTGGGGTCAACACGCCCTTGCCCATTGCCTCTTCAACCTCGGCAATTGTCCAGAAGCGACCACCATCGAGTTCCTCGCTTGGACTCACTTCGCCATTGTACACAGCCTTGTAGACAAATACAAGTTCCCTTTCACGTTCACTCTCGAACTGGTAGCGCATGAGAAGAGAAGGAGTAAAATCAGTTATACCAATCTCTTCGCGCACCTCACGTAACAGGGCATCATCAATACTTTCGCCATAACCGACATGTCCGCCCACAGCTGTATCCCACTTGCCCGGCTGTATCTCCTTCCATAGCGGGCGCTGCTGAAGATAAATCTCCCCGGCACTATTAAGCAGATGCAGATGCACTACCGGATGCAGATATTTGCAGCCTCCATGGCACTCGCCGCGCGTGGCTTTTCCAATGGTATTGCCTGCGATGTCTACTATTGGGAACACTTCAGCCCTGTTGTCGCTTTTCATACCTTCTTCAGTTTTTCAAGGATTATGGAAACCTCGCGTTCCATCGGAGGGATACTAACCACCTTGTATGTAGGCAGTTCCGGGTGCAGTACAACAAGGTTCATGCGGCTCACCTTAATGCCATAATTCTTCTCAAGCATATAACGATAGAGGTTCTGCTGTAGACAATAATGACTATAAGAAGTATCGGTCAAGTGTTCAAGACCGTTCATACCCGAAGCCCAAGGGTTACGTTCCGTAGCATCAATCTTGTTACTGCGTTTCCAGTCATAGATTTCATATGTACCATCCGGGCAGCAGCACACAAAGTCAAGTGTACCTGCCATTTTAGCATCGGCATCATACACACGCCACTCGGTACGGAACGGCACAAATGTCGTATTGCGTTCGAAAGCCTTGAAGTAGCTCCACTCACGCGAGATATCGAGTCTCTCACTGCATTTTACATACTGTCCATTGTAGCATACATCGCACAACAGTTCGGGCACCTCCTTACCGTTAAGGTAATCTTCAATCTGTTTATGCAGGAAGGTGCCGGCCTGGCTTGCTATCGCACCTTTGCTCTCCCATACCTCGCGCAGCTTGGCTGCCTCCACCTCATTGCCGCAGCATTTCTTGAGGCTGATAGCAACCGCATCGAACTCGCGGAAGAACATGCCCACCACACCGCTTACCGAACGGAACACTCCTACTCCGGGAAGCGAATATATATGCTCGGCCTCATTGAAGTCAAGCTTTCCATCCTGTTCAAATGTTATATCTGAACCATTCAAGTTTCTGTTTATCATAGTTTCGTATTTTTTCCTATCAAGTTTTTTGAGATATCTCCCGTCCGGTCGATATGACAAAACCACATCAGCAACAGCTGACTATCAATGCATAATCCTGTACAACAATTCGCGCATGATTTCGCCATCGGGAACAGGAGCACCCTCGGCACCTTTCGATTGCGCATCGGCAAGACGTATGAGGTGCAGAATCTCCATGACATGCATGGCACGGTAGTTTTTCATAGCCTTCATGTAATCTGAAACTCCCCATGTATTCTTGAGCCCAAGGAACTCGGCAATACCGCGTTCACTCTTCTCGGGAGCATAATAGCACATCATCAGATTCGAGAAGAAACTAAAAAGCAGAGCCAGTGTCATCTGTATCGGGTTCTTCTTGGGATTCTGCGCAAAGTAGTTGATTATCTTGTTTGCCTTGTACACATCCTTGTTTATAATGGCATTCTGAAGTTCGAAGTTGTTATACTCTTTGCTTATACCAATATGTTCCTCAACCAATTCGGGAGTTATTGCAGAAGTTCCCTGCGGCAAAGAGATTGAAAGTTTGTCAATCTCTCCTGCAATACGGGCAAGGTCGGCACCGATTGACTCGCGCAGCATGAGCACCGATTTCGGGTCGGCAGTAAGCCCCTTCTCCTTGAGGCAGAATGTTATGAACGATGGCAGATGGTCGTCCTTGTACTTCTTTGTCTCAAGCACCACCCCATGGCGGTTAAGTTCTGTAGCAACTTTCTTTCTTCCATCAATGGAACCGTTCTTGTGCGCAAAGACAAGCACCGTCGTTGGCTGGGGGTTCTGCAGATAGAACACAAGAGCATCCAATTCCTTCAGCGCCTGCGCCTCCTTTACAATGACAACCTGGCGTTCAGCCATCATCGGGAAACGTTTGGCAGTATTGATTACTGTATTTATATCTGTTTCCATTCCATAAAAGACCGTCAGATTGAAATCACGTTCAACCTCGGTCAGAGCATTCTCTATAATATAATCGGCAATCCTGTCAGTAAAGTATCCCTCCTCACCCATAAGGTAATATACAGGATGATAGACACCGCTTTTAAGTTCCGACATTATAGATTCGTAAGTATATTTTGCCATAATTCTTTATTTTGCGACAAATTGCCGATAAAATAATCTATCTTTGCATAAGTTACAAAGATAGCAACAAACGAGTAAGAAATATTAAGCTTGCTTCAATATTTTCACAGCGAGTGCAGAAAATCTTAGATTTTATCAAAGATAGTAAAATGTCAGCATTAAACCTACCTGCTTTTGAGACAAAAACAACCGTAAATGACGGCAAGAGACAAATTTTCGATACTCTGCGCCGTTGCTATGTGGCGCTGACTCCCGAGGAGTGGGTAAGGCAACACTTTGTCAACTACCTGTGTACTGCCAAAGGATTTCCACCGGCACTCATGGCCAACGAGGTGCAGATAATGCTCAACGGAATGAAAAAGCGATGCGACACCGTAGTGTACGACAAGGAGCTACGTCCAAGGGTGATTGTCGAGTACAAGGCGCCAACAGTAAAGCTCACAAAGGAGGTCTTTGCACAGATATCGCGCTACAACCTGACACTGCGTGTCGATTACCTTATAGTGAGTAACGGAGTGCAACACTACTGCTGCCGCATGGACTACGAAAACAACAGCTACACATTCCTGCAGGAGATTCCCGATTACGAAAGGCTGTTGAATACACCATAGACAAAAAACACTCTGTCACTGTGATGACAGAGTGTTTTTTGTCTATCTGAAATCCTTGTCAGTTACTTGCCTACTTGTTGAACATCTGCATCAGACGTATCTTCTGCATCATCTCACCGTCAAGTTCTGCCGTAGCACTACCCTGCTCGCCGTCATTGCAGGCAGCAAGAGTCTGTCCGTAAGGACTTAAAATCACACTGTGTCCCTTGTATGTTCCATACTCATCGGCACCCACGCGGTTGCTTGCAGCCACGTAACAGATGTTTTCTATCGCACGCGCACGCACCAAGGTATCCCACGCGAGCAGACGGCTGTCGGGGAAGTTGGCCGACACAAGCAGAACATCATATTCTGCCCTGTTATAGATGAATACAGGGAAACGCAGGTCGTAGCATATTACCGGACGGAAACGTACACCGCGCCATGTCCACACCACCTTGCCCTCGCCCGGCTCAAAGACCTTGTCCTCGCCACTGTATTCAAAAAGGTTATGCTTGTCATACTGTCCAAGGATACCCTCGGGAGCAATGAAGTACATACGGTTGTAGAACTTGCCGTTCTCGTGTGTCATCACCGGAACAACCATTGCGGCGTCATATTCCACAGCAAGACGTTTCATCATCTGCACCATTGCCCCGTCACACTCCTCAGCAATGCCCTGCGGTTGCATACAGAATCCCGTGGAGCACATTTCGGGGAAAAGATACACATCGGCACGTTCAGCCCCGGCAACAAGTTTCTCAATACGGGCAATATTTTCACCTACATTTTTCCATGCAATGTCCTGTTGTATTACAGTAATCTTCATTTTTTCACATTATTTTATTCAATAATCCTGTATCGTGAGAAAAAAATATCCCACAGAATGCACTTTATTCTAATGTGCCAAACACATTACAAAGGTAATTATTTTACTACTTTCGGCAAAATTGGCACCTTTAAACCGGCAAAAAAGGTGGGAAAAGAGGAAAAATGAAGAAAAAATAAAAAAAATACGGAAAAAAGTGTGGAAAAGTTTTGCACGTTTCAAAAATAGTAGTACCTTTGCACACGTCAAACGACAACAACTACAACAAACGGTCTCGTAGCTCAACTGAATAGAGCATCTGACTACGGATCAGAAGGTTACAGGTTTGAATCCTGTCGGGATCACAAA
>JAZQZM010000080.1:0-22424 GCA_045634085.1 Bacteroidaceae bacterium | reverse complement strand
CCAATCCAGTTCGTTCAGGAGCACGTGATTGGTGTAGCCAAGGGTTGCGATTCCGAGATGATAAAGGACCTCAACAACCACTTCATCGGTGAGTGCACAGAGCTTGGTATGTATCTTGCAATGAGCCGCCAGGCCGACCGCGAGGGCTATCCCGAGATTGCTGAGGCTTTCAAGCGCTATGCATGGGAGGAGGCAGAGCATGCAGCCAAGTTTGCGGAACTCCTTGGTGACTGCGTATGGGATACAAAGACAAACCTTGAGAAGCGTATGAACGCCGAGGCTGAGGCTAACAGTGACAAGTACCGCATTGCAAAGCGTGCTAAGGAGCTTGACCTCGATGCAATCCACGATACAGTACATGAGATGGCGAAGGACGAGGCACGTCACGGCAAGGGATTTGAGGGTCTTTTCAACCGCTACTTCAAGTAATTGGCGACATAATAATATGAATAAAAAGCAGAGAAGTACTTCTCTGCTTTTTATTCATATATGATTTCAATCCTTTCGCTGACCGGGAACTCCTCTTTCCAGTTATCCCATGAGGAGTATATGATTTCAAATCCCTGATAGTATGGTGATATCTTGATGCGGTCTACCTTGTCCCATGCCGGTTCGCCGTACTCGCTTGATGCACCGCTGAGCAACAGCCGGTGCGAGAGGGTGTCGAGTTCGTAGTATCCGCCACCGATGCACCTCTCGCCGCCCCTTAACAGTTCAAGGTGTCTTTTTACCAAGCCAAGGCGCAATGTCCCGTCTTTGGTAAGGATAAATTTGGGCAGTTGTCTGTTCAAAACGTGCTGTGTATGAGAAGGTTGTGCCAATTTAAATTATCTCCCTGCTTTAGGGGCGAGAAATTACCTGTAATTTCGGATAGGGTATGGCTTCGTGCGACAGTTCTGTTACTTGAACGCTGCAATCATTTGCAGCGCTGTAACAGCGCATTCATCGCCTTTGTTGCCAAGGCGGCCACCGCTGCGTTCCTGTGCCTGCAAAAGGTTGTTTGTTGTGATGAGGCCGAATACTACCGGTGTGTCGTACTCTACGTTGAGTTTTGAAAGGCCTGCTGTCACGCCTTCGCATATGTAGTCGAAATGCGGGGTATCGCCGCGGATTACACAACCGATTGCGATGACCGCATCGTAGTTGCCGCTTTTTACCATCTGTGATGCTCCGAATATAAGTTCAAAGCTGCCAGGTACGCTGGCGAGGGTTATGTCACTCTCTTCAACTCCGTTCTCGAGCAGGGTTTTCACTGCACCGTCACGTAGCGCGTATGTTATCTCGTCGTTCCACTCGGCATATACGATGCCTATCTTGCGTCCTTTGCCGTTTGCTACCTTGCTGGGGTCGTATGATGAAAGGTTCTTGAGTTCTGTTGCCATAATCGTCGGTATTAAAAAAGGCTGCCTCATTTGCATGGACAGCCTTGTCTTTTTGTTCTGTTAAAAAGGTTACTTAACTGAGTTCAACTGTCTGTCAATCTCGCCCTCTGCAACAAGAATGCATGTGGGGTACTCAGTCTTGATTCTCTTGTAGAGTTCTACAGCCTCGGCTGTCTTGCCCTCCTGCTCATACATTGCAGCAACGTCTCTCAGGCAGAATGGAGTAACTGCCTCGTTGTTTACATTTGCTGCATCAAGGAGCAAACTGATGGCCTTCTTGTTGTTGCCTGTGTGCGCGTAGCAGTTGCCAAGGGCGTGCATTACCTTTGGAGCCACGATGTCGTCGTTGCCGTCAAAGTCCTCAAGGTATCCGATAGCCTCTTCGTACTTCTCAAGCTTTACCAATGCAAGACCGGCATACATGTTTGCGATGTTGCCTGCGTCAGTGCCGCTGTACTCCTCGCAGATGTCTCTTGTACCGAGGTTTACGCCGTCACCGTCAAGTGACTCGGCATATTTGCCATCAATATAGTACTGTGCTGCTGCAACGAGTGCTTTGTCGGCTTCTTTTTCCTTTGGCTCAAGTACATAATTGTTGTATGCCAATACGCCGGCTACGGCCAGGATTACTACTGCCACTACTGTGATGATGGCATTCTTGTTCTTGATGACAAATGCCTCAGACTTGCCAAGTACCTCATCGGCAATGATTGGAGTCTCTTTCTTGTTTTTGTTCATAGTTTTATATTTTTTATTTTATTCTTTTTCTTTTATCAAGTGCCGGTATGTAATATACCTATGTATATACAAAACCAAACATTGCGCAAAAATAATCAAATTATTCGGTGCTGAAAAATTATAGGTGATTTTTTTATTTTTTGTGGCCTATCTTCCGTTTTATGGGTATATTTGCAATGATTAAGGAGAATGGAATGAGAATTAAGAGTATATCGCTAATGAACTACAGGAACTTGCGCGATGTGGATATTGCCCTCTCGCCCAAGGTGAATTGTCTCATCGGCAGTAATGGTATGGGAAAGACCAATCTGCTCGATGCGGTGTACTATCTCTCGTTCTGCAAGAGTACCGTTACTGTGACCGATAACTCCAATATACTGCATGATGAACCGTTCTTTATGCTGCAGGGTTGCTATGTAAGTGACAGCGGCATTGAGGAGGAGGTGTCCTGTGGACTGAAGCGTGGCGAGAAGAAGGCATTCAAGCGCAATGGCAAGAGTTACGAACGTTTCTCGGACCACATCGGTTCCATACCTTTGGTCATGGTATCGCCTGCCGATAATGAACTCATAGCGGGTGGCAGTGAGGAACGCCGCCGCTTCATGGATGTAGTCATTTCGCAGTATGACAAAGAGTATCTTACAGCGCTTATCCGTTATAACAAAGCTCTTCAGCAACGCAATGTGATGCTGCGTGCCGATTATATGCCCGATGCCGAGATGCTTTCTCTCATTGAGGAGATGATGGCGGTTGAGGCTGTGCGTATACATGATGGGCGCAAAAGGTTTGTTGAGGAACTTGTTCCCATATTCTCCCGCTTTCACGGTACGATAACCGGTGGTTGCGAGCAGGTAAGCCTGCGTTACCGTTCGCATCTTAATGATGCCGGGCTGGCAGAACTGTTGTCTGCATCGCGTGCCGATGATCGCAGTCTTGGTCACACGTCAAAAGGTGTGCATCGCGATGAACTGGTAATGCAGTTGGGAGGCTATCCAATAAAGAAAGAGGGTTCTCAGGGGCAGAACAAGAGTTTTCTTGTTGCGCTGAAGCTGGCGCAGTTCGATTTTCTCCGTCGTAAGGGTGGGGAGACTCCGTTGCTGCTGCTCGATGATATTTTTGACAAACTCGACAGCAGGCGTGTGGAACAGATTGTGAACCTTGTGTCAGGTGAGGGCTTCGGGCAGATATTCATAACGGACGTGAACCGTGAACATATTGACAGCATTCTTGACCGCATTGAGAGTGGATACCGCCTTTTTGAGGTGAAGGACGGTGAAGTTGAACTTTTGAAGGAGAGGTGTATATGAAGCGAGGTGAGATAAAATCCATTGCCGAACTTGTGCGCATGACGTGCCGCGAAGAGGGTATTGAGACTCCTCTTAACGAGTACCGTCTGATACAGGCATGGTCGCAGGTGCTTGGCAAGGCTGTCCAGGCTTATACCAAGGATTTGAAGATATACAATCAGGTACTTTTTGTAAAGGTGACCTCTTCGGTGCTGCGTCAGGAACTGCTCATGAACCGCAAGTCGCTGGTGAAAAGGCTTAACGACCATGTGAGGGCGCAGGTGATAACGGATATTGTCTTCAGGTAATGCCGAACAGTTTCCTCGCATTGTTTGTTAATGCAGAACGGCAATATGTCGGGTTACCAATGAAAATGAAACATTAAATATTACTATAGTATGCAGAATTCAAATGTTAAGACAAGGCTCATTATCCTGAGCTTCTTGCAGTTTGCCGTTTGGGGTGCCTATCTTACCTCAATGGGACGTTACCTGGGTGGGTATGGTTTGGGTGACAGTATCGGATGGTTCTACTCTGTACAGGGCATTGTTTCGATATTCATGCCTGCACTCGTCGGCATTATTGCCGACCGTTGGGTACCGGCGCAGCGCATGTTGGCCTTCTGCCATGCTGTGGCTGCAATCTTCATGGGCATAACAGGTTACATAGGCATGACAAAGGGTGCCGATGTGGTGTTCAATGATATCTTTTGGACATATACAGTGTCGGTGGCATTCTACATGCCTACATTGGCTCTCTCCAATTCTGTTTCATACACAGTGCTGACAAAGTCGGGTCTTGATACGGTCAAGGCTTTTCCACCCATACGTGTATTCGGAACTGTTGGCTTTATCGTATCCATGCTGCTTGTGGACTTTACCGGCTTCCAGAACAACTATAACCAGTTCTTTGCCTCTGCGGTGTGGGGGCTTGTGCTAGCGTTGTATTCTGTTACTTTGCCTAACTGCGCAGTAGACAGGAGTGCCGAGAAAAAGAGTCTTGCTGCGGCTTTCGGCCTCGATGCTTTCAAACTTTTCGGCCAGAAGAGAATGGCAATGTTCTTTGTCTTCTCAATGCTGCTCGGTGCTGCCCTGCAGGTTTCCAATGGATATGCCAATACGTTCATCGGTGATTTCGGCAAATTCGATGAGTATGCCGGAACATTTGCTGTAGAACATACCAATATGCTCATTTCATTGTCACAGCTTTCCGAGACTCTGTGTATTTTGCTTATTCCTTTCTTCCTTAAAAGGTTCGGCATAAAAACTGTGATGCTCATTGCTATGTTCGGCTGGATGTTCCGTTTCGGTTTCTTTGCCGTAGGTGATCCCGGAATGCCAGGAGTTCTTATGTTCGTGATGTCCATGGTTGTATATGGCGTGGCATTTGACTTCTTCAATATCTCCGGTTCGCTTTTTGTGGACCAGGAGGTGCCCGAGAACCAGCGTTCAAGTGCACAGGGACTTTTCATGCTCATGACAAATGGCCTGGGAGCTTCGATCGGTGTTATAGCTGCTCAGGAGGTGGTAAATCATTTCACTGCCAACCAGACAAATTTTGCGGGCTGGTCAACAGCATGGTATATATTCGCAGGATATGCTCTTGTGATTGCGGTCCTGTTTGCGATATTCTTCAAGGATAAAAAGGCTGCATAATAAAGTATGGTTGAACTTTTTGTCGATGATATATTGTCCAAGGCTTCGGACCATCGTGCACATGTGCTGATGCTGAAGGAGAAGGATGGAATGCGCCGTATATTGGTGGCTCTTGGACTGCTTGAGGCCCAGGCAATCGTCTTTGCTCTGCGCCGTGTGGATACCGAACGCCCGCTGACGCATGACCTTTTTGGTTCGTTCATGGGTGCATTCGGGATAACTCTGGAGCATGTGTTCATCAATGATATATGCGACGGGACTTTCTGCGCAAAGTTGCACTGTATGCAGGGCGAGGAGGTTAAGGATGTAGATGCCCGCACAAGTGATGCGGTGGCTCTTGCCTTGCGTGCCGGTGTGCCTATATATATTGAAGATGAACTGTTGAACCGTATGTGTGTCCGCAGCGAGAATAACGGGGCAATCTCTATTCCTATAACAGCCGCCGATGAGGGTACTCTTCGCACAGCGTTGGAGAATGCTGTAAAGGAGGAAAATTATGAACTTGCGATGAAACTGAAAGAGGAAATTGATTCGCGCCACCCGGTCTTGCCGGAGCAGAATGGATTTGAAACAGAATAAAACAGCGAAAAAAGAGATATGGCACTGTTCTATGTACCAGATATTGCCGACAAGTGGGAACTGTCGGAGGAAGAGGCGGCACACGCGCTGCGTGTATTGCGCCTTACCGTAGGGAGCAAACTTGAGATTACTGACGGACGCGGAAATCTTTATGTTACAGAGGTTGCATCAGTAGTCGGCAAGCATTGTTATGTACAGGCCGTGGAACCTATGGCAAAACCCAAGAATTGGAACGGCTCTTTTCATCTTGCAATTGCTCCCACCAAGAACATGGACCGCATCGAGTGGCTTGCAGAGAAGGCTACCGAGGTGGGTCTGGATTCTATTACGTTCCTTAATTGCCGTTTCTCGGAACGTAAGGTCATAAAGACCGAACGCGTTGAACGTATTGTCGTTTCTGCGATGAAACAGTCTCTCAAGTACAGCAAGCCGCGACTCGGGGAGATGATTGGTTTCAAGGAATTTGTCATGACTGAACGTCCCGGTGCAAAATACATAGCACACTGCTATGATAGTGAAAGGGTTCTGCTCAAAGACGTGCTTCCCTTGGGTGAGGAGGTTACTTTGCTTGTTGGCCCTGAGGGAGATTTCAGCCCCGAGGAGGTTGATATGGCAATTAAGGCTGGCTACAAACCTGTAAGTCTTGGAAGTTCGCGTCTGCGTACCGAGACTGCTGGTCTTGTAGGTTGTCACACTTTCATGCTGAGGAACGAGATATAATGTACCGTTATTTCATCTATTTCTCATACGATGGGGCGGCATATCACGGTTGGCAGGTACAACCGAATGCGGTCACCGTGCAGCAGATGCTTGAGGAGGCGCTTGCCAAACTTGTGCGTCAACCTGTGCCGCTTGTGGGTGCAGGACGCACCGATGCCGGTGTGAACGCCGCATGTATGGTGGCGCATGGCGATTTCCCTTCCGAAGTGGATTGTGCCCAGTTGATATATAAATTGAACAGGATACTCCCTCCCGATATTGCGGTAAGTGATGTACGCAGGGTGAGGGATGATGCGCATGCGCGCTTTGATGCTATTTCGCGGCGTTACAACTACCGTGTGGTGACAGTCAAGTCACCGTTTGCGCGACGCTATGCCTGCAGAGTGATGCCCGATGTGGATTTCGAGGCGATGAACCGTGCTGCTGAAATTCTCTATGAATATACCGATTTTACAAGTTTCAGTAAACTGCATACCGATGTAAAGACCAACAACTGTAAGGTTACCCATGCTGCATGGCACAGGGTGGGGGAGCATGAGTGGGTGTTTGAGATTGAGGCCGACCGTTTCCTGCGGAATATGGTACGCGCCATTGTGGGTACGCTGTTGCTTGTGGGCAGGGGTAAACTTGATATTGACGGTTTCCGTGCTGTAATAGAGAATAAGGCACGCGGCGAGGCCGGTGACTCTGCGCCAGGTGAAGCGTTGTTCCTTGTGAATGTGGAATATCCAAACGACTTGTTCCTATGATGTGGGTTGCGTTAGCATTTGCGTCGGCGGCCTTGCTCGGTTGCTACGACTTCTTTAAGAAGGTGTCGCTTAAGGACAACTCTGTAGTGGCGGTGCTTTTTCTCAATACACTCTTCTCTACGCTGCTGTTTGCGCCGTTCATTCTGCTTTCGCATGCAGGTGTCATAGAAGGCGGCCCATTGTATGTGCCTGCAGCCGATGTCCGCACTCATCTTCTGCTGTTGCTAAAGGCTGTCATTGTGCTTGGCTCCTGGCTATGCGGTTACTTGGGTATCAAGCATCTACCAATAACCATTGTCTCCCCAATACAGTCTACGCGCCCTGTTATTGTACTGCTCGGTGCACTTCTGCTGTTCGGAGAATCACTGAATGCCTATCAGTGGACAGGTGTCCTGATTGCGATTTTTTCAGTTTTTCTTCTCAGTCGCAGTGGAAAACGTGAAGGAATACATTTTACAAGCAACCGTTGGGTTGCATTCGTTGCCCTTGCTGCTATCCTTGGTGCGGCGAGTGCTCTTTATGACAAGTATCTTATGCGTTCTCTTGAACCACTGCTGGTGCAGTCGTGGTTCAATCTGTACCAATGTCTGCTTATGGGTGTCCTGGCTTTGCTGCTCAATGCCTTTTCGCCGGCACAACGTAACCGCAAGTTCCATTGGTGCTGGGCAATACCTATGATATCAATATTCCTTGGCATTGCCGACTTCTGCTATTTTTCGGCACTGGCGCAGGATGGGGCACTCATAGCTGTTGTGTCCATGATACGTCGTGGCAGCGTGGTCGTGTCGTTTCTCTTCGGCGCATTCCTGTTGCATGAAAAGAATCTCTGGAGCAAGGCGTTTGACCTTGTATTGATAATTATCGGATTATTATTCCTATATTTGGGCTCAAGATGAAAAAGTTGCTATCCATATTTCTGCTTCTTGTGTGCGTGGCCGTTCATGGTGTCGCAGCACAGGATATGCGTTCGCTTTTCTTAAATGCTACCGATGATATATTCCCGTTGCTTACCAAGAATAATCGTGCAGATTGTGTCGATTATGTAGAGGCTGCTATGAAGGCGAGTGTGACAAATCGTCTTGACGGTGCAACCGTTCTTAAGAAACTCACCGGCGAGTATATGTATATGGAAACTTCGTCAAATTCATGGGTCGAGGCCAGGTTGTTCTCTTTTGGGAGTGATACGCTGATATGTATGGTCAAAGGTGTGAAGGCGGAGGCTGCTGATAGTCGTCTCTCTTTCTATGATTGCTCATGGAATGTGGTTCGTGGCGATTCTCTCATTACTGAGCCAACGATTGATGAATTCTTTGTCTCGCCAGACAGTGCTGCACGATATTCCGAGAAATGTGATATCTATCTTGTAAACTACTCTTTGGCGGATGATGGCGGGATGCTCACTGCTGAGTATACTATGCCTGCTTACATGAATGACGAGGATGCTGCTACTGTAACACCTCTGCTGCGAGTAATCAAATATCGTTGGAACGGTAAGAGATTTGTCAAAGAGTGACTGTGACCGAATCGGTCAATATCTCCTTTATATCACCTTTGTTGTGCCTGTCGAAGAGTTTACGGCTGTCATCCAGAAATAATTGTAACTTTTGCTGTGCATGGCTGCTGCCGTTGACTATGGTTGTTGATGCCGGGTGAATGGTGAAGTCGCGTTTGCCGTTTCCGTTAACCGGTGCAATCCACGTGTACATGTAACCGAGTGAAGATACTCTGGTGTAATTGAGTATCTTGGTTAATTCCATGCCTACCATAATTCCTCCGTCGGTGCGTCGCAGTGACATATTCGAAACGAGATTGCCCATTGAGTACACGATGGCATTGCTCTTGCACTCCTGTTCGTTGAAATTGAGTTCTATGGGCTGTATTACGTGAGGGTGGCTGCCGATGATGTGGTCCACGCCCTGCTCCAGCAACCATCTTGCCAGTTCTTTAATTCTTTGTGGCGGCAGGCTTACATATTCATCGCCCCAATGCATGCAGGCGATTATTGCATCGGGGTTATGGCATTTGGCTTTAATTATATCCTTTGAGATGGTCTCTTTGTCAATGAAGTTGACAACCATCGGCTCGGGAACATCCCGTCCGTTTGTACTGTATGTGTAGTTGAGTACTGCTATGCGTACTCCTTTCTTGTCTATTATCAAGGGATACCGTTTCTCGCGTTCGTGCATGTTGCGGTATACTCCGCAATACGCAACACCCAGTGAATCCATCATTTCAAGTGTATGCAAGGCTGCAGGCTTGCCTTTGTCAAGACAATGGTTGTTGGCAAAAAGCAGGACATCAAAACCGGCATGTACAGCCGCGTAGAGGAAACTGTCTGGTGCACAGAATGATGGATAACCGCTGAAACCACTCTTTCCGATAGGTGTCTCAAGGTTCCCTATCGCTATGTCCGCAGCACCTATGACCTCTTTTACGTATTTGTAGTAGCTGGAAAAACTGTATGTTCCTTTGTCAGTTCTTGCTGCTTTCAGTTGAGTCTCATGCTGCATTATGTCACCAGCAAAGAGAAGGTCAATCTTCTGGACGGGTGTAGGAATATATTGCGCAGCAACTGTTGCTGCTGCGCAATATGCCATGAGTGTTAAGAGTAACCTTTTCAATGTTATCTGTAGATTTCGTGCTTGCCTGCCAACAGGGTGTTTTTCATGAGTGATACTATGGTCATTGGACCTACACCACCGGGCACTGGCGTTATGTATGAACATTTTGGTGCCACATTGTCGTAGTCTACATCACCGCAAAGGCGGAAACCGCTTTTGCGTGTGGCATCGGCTACACGTGTGGTGCCCACATCGATGACTACAGCTCCCTCTTTTACCATATCGGCCTTCAGAAAGTGTGGCTGTCCCAGGGCTGCTATGATTATGTCGGCGCGACGGCACTCCTCGGCAATGTTTTCGGTGTGGCTGTGGCATACGGTCACTGTTGCATCGCCGGGTGTCTGTTTCTGCATCATGAGGTTTGCCATGGGCTTGCCCACAATGTTGCTGCGTCCAAGAACCACGCACTTCTTGCCTTTGGTTTCAATGTTGTAGCGTGCAAGCAGTTCCATTATGCCGTTGGGTGTTGCCGAGAGGAAGCATGGAAGGCCAATGGCAAGGCGGCCTGCATTTACAGGGTGGAATCCGTCGACATCCTTGCGGTAATCGATGGCTTCGGTAATCTTCTGCTCGTCGATGTGCTTTGGTAAAGGTAACTGGACAATGAAACCGTCAATGTCGGCATCGTCGTTCAGTTCTGCAACCTTGGCAAGCAGTTCTTCTTCTGTCACATCGGCTTCGTACCGGATAAGTGTGGAGGTGAAACCGCACTCCTCGCAAGCCTTTACCTTGTTGGCTACATATGTTTCGCTGCCACCATCGTGTCCCACGAGTATGGCTGCCAAGTGGGGACGTTTGCCTCCGTTGGCAATTATGTTCTCAACCTCGGCTGCAATCTCCTTCTTGATAGCTGCCGCTACGGCCTTTCCGTCAATTATCTGCATATTCTATGACTTTTATTATTGAAAGTGTAGGACTGAAATGTAGTAAAGTCGTTGCCTGCCCAGGAAACTTTGTGTCCTCAGTTCCTGGTTCTGCTTCTTATCTTCTCCTCATTCCAGGCATGCCGGGCATTCCGGGGAACTTGCCGCCGGCAACACTTTTCATCGTCTTGCGTATCTGTTCAAACTGTTTCATCAGTCTGTTTACCTCCTGTATTGTGGTGCCGCTGCCTCGTGCAATGCGTTCTTTGCGTGAGTTGTTAATGATGTCGGGGTTAGCGCGTTCCTGAGGGGTCATTGAACGGATGATTGCTTCAACACTCTTGAATGCGTTGTCATCAATGTCCATGTCCTTAATGCTGTTGCCTACACCTGGAATCATTCCGATGAGTTCCTTGATGTTACCCATCTTCTTTATCTGTTCAATCTGTGCGAGGAAATCGTCAAAATCGAACTGGTTGCGCACGAGCTTGCGCTGCAGTTTCTTTGCTTGTTCTTCGTCGAACTGCTCCTGTGCACGTTCAACAAGTGATACGACGTCACCCATGCCAAGGATACGGTCGGCCATGCGGCTGGGGTGGAACTGGTCGATTGCCTCAAGTTTCTCGCCTGTACCGATGAACTTGATGGGCTTGTTTACCACAGTGCGTATTGAGAGTGCAGCACCGCCTCGTGTGTCACCATCAAGCTTGGTGAGTACAACGCCTGTGAAGTCAAGGCGGTCGTTGAACTCCTTGGCTGTGTTCACTGCGTCCTGACCTGTCATAGAGTCTACGACAAAAAGTATCTCTTCTGGGTTGATGGCCTCCTTGATTGCTGCAATCTCCTGCATCATTGCCTCGTCGACAGCAAGGCGGCCGGCGGTATCAATGATTACAAGGTTGTAGTTCTTGGCCTTGGCCTCCTTGATTGCATTCTGTGCAATCTCTACAGGATTCTTGCTCTCGGGCTCACTGTATACAGGTACACCGATGCTCTCTCCAAGGACCTTGAGCTGGTCAATGGCTGCAGGGCGGTAGACGTCGCAGGCAACCAGCAATGGGTTGCGGTTCTTCTTTTTCTTGAGGTAATTCGCCAATTTTGACGAGAATGTGGTCTTACCGCTACCTTGAAGACCTGACATAAGGATTACTGCCGGACGTCCTTCGTAATTGATTTCTGCAGTCTCACCACCCATGAGTGCTGTAAGCTCGTCATGGACAATCTTTACCATCAACTGGCTGGGGTGGATTGATGTCAATACGTTTTGGCCAATAGCCTTGTTCTTAACGGTGTCGGTAAATGTCTTTGCTACCTTGTAGTTTACGTCGGCGTCAAGCAATGCTTTGCGCACGTCCTTAAGAGTCTCGGCAACGTTTACTTCGGTGATGCGTCCCTCGCCCTTAAGTATCTTTAATGAACGTTCTATCCGTTCGCTTAAGTTTTCAAACATCTCAATTCTATCTTATAGTTATTACTTTATTATTTTTCAATGCTTATGATGCCGCCGGTGGCGGTGTCGAACAGAACCTTTGTGGTGCTGTTCTTGTTGAAGAGGTTTTTTGAAAGGATCTCGGTTGTTCCTAACTGTGCAACAGGAATCTCGAGCTTGGCAAGTTTTCTGGTCCTGGTAAATATCTCAATCTCGGCCTTGCCGGGTATGTTATAACATATTCCCTCCTTCTTTACGGTCTTTTTCTTGGCTGCTTCTTCGGCAGTTGGGAGCTTTACACTCTTCAGGTCGCGTAGGCTGTAGTATACAGGCTCGCCTGCGAGGTTGTCCTTCTCTAAAAAGCCCAGTTTGCGTGAGAAACGCAATAGTACGGCTTTAGTTGTGTCGCAATGCTCGTCAGGTTCTATGACGACATGCGTTTTTTGCCTGATAGTATCGGTGCGGCCGATGAAAAGTTCCATGAGGGCACGTTCCTGCTTGTCAAGTTCGCTGAGTACGAGCTGCATTGCAAGGCCGTCGTTAGGCATGTTCTCGGCCTGTCCTCTTGTTATGGCAAGTTTGCTTTCGCGTATTGCGTATATCTCTTTTGCGGTGAGTTCGGCCAGTTTTGCAGTAGATGTGGCCTGAAGCATCTCTTCGGTCATATAAACACTTGCGTCGGTGTGTTTGCCGTTGCTCTGTACGCTTGCAGTCTCTTCTGTGGCCGGCTGTGTTACCGTTGTGTTTATGGCTGCAATTATACCTTGCTCGTCAAGAGTGATGTTGCTTGCTGTGCTGCCGTTAAGTTTTATTGTGAACATCTTCTCCTTTGCCGGTACTCCTTTCTTGTCGACAGAGACTCTGTCGAGTTCCCAGAAACTTTCGGCCTTGCCGATAGCATTGTTTACTCTTAGGTATCTTTCGGCGTATCTACAGAACTCGCCGGGAATACGTTTGATGCATGTCGCTTCAAGCGTTATCTCGATTCTTGTATCGGGGAGACAATATGTAACCCCTTCATTGGCGCCGGTAAAGAATGTGCTGACCTCTGTCTGTGCATGACAACCTAATGTTGCAATCGTGATGAGCAGGAATAGGATTCTTTTCATAATGCATTATTTTGCGGGAAGTGACAGTGACGTTCCCGGCATTGTGGCGCGAAGATAGTAATTTGTTTTCAAAATTCAGCATAAAACACGCGCAACTTATTTATAAGGTGGCTTTTGCTGTTTTAAAATTAATGTTTTGTCATAAAGTGGTACAAAAAATGCCCTTTTCAGTGCTGAATTTTCAGAACTTTGTTCTACTTTTGCGGAAACACATCCTACGTTGGGGTAATGTTGTGCTAATTTTTAAAATCATGAGTACAGTAAAACTGCACGATAAGACTTTTGCCAAGTCTATTTCAAACGAAGAGATCTGTAAGGAAATCAAAAGGGTTGCTGATGCAATTAACCGTGACTATGCCGGTAAGCGCCCGGTGATGTTGGGCGTTCTCAACGGATGCTTTATGTTCGCATCTGAACTTCTTAAGAATCTTGAGATAGAGTGTGAAATATCTTTTGTCAAGCTCTCTTCTTATCAGGGTACGAATTCCACAGGTGTTGTCCGTGAGGTACTTGGTCTTACCGAGTCTATCGCCGGTCGCGATGTCATAATCATTGAGGATATTGTCGATACCGGTTATACTATGCAGAACATGCTTGAGACTCTTGGAACCCGTGAACCGGCATCAATCCAGATCGCATCACTTTTCGTGAAGCCGGCCCGTCTGAAAGTGCCGGTGGATGTAAAGTACGGCGTGTTTACTATTCCTGACAGGTTTATTGTCGGTTTCGGTCTTGATTATGACGGGCTCGGACGTAATCTGCCCGATATTTATGATGTTGAAGAGTAGTGGTTAATGCGTTCTTTGCAGAGTGCAATTCCATTTTTAAAATATTAGAACGATGTTGAATATTGTAATTTTTGGTGCCCCTGGTAGCGGTAAGGGTACACAGAGTGCGAGAATCGTTGAGAAGTATGGTCTTGATCACATTTCGACCGGTGATGTCCTTCGTGCAGAGATTGCTGCAGGTACTGAACTCGGTGCAACGGCGAAGAAGCTTATTGACAACGGACAGCTTATCCCTGATGAGCTCATGATTGAGATTCTTGCTGCAAAGCTTGATAATCTTGTCGGTGGCAAGGGGGTGATTTTTGACGGCTTCCCTCGTACGATAGCGCAGGCCGATGCTCTCAAGGCACTCTTGAACAGCCGTGGTCAGGACGTGACCGCAATGATTGAGCTTGATGTTCCTGAGGATGAACTCATGGACCGTCTGATTAAGCGCGGTCAGCTCTCGGGGCGTGCCGATGATAACGAAGAGACTATCAAAAAGCGCCTTGTCGTATACAATGAGCAGACATCTCCTCTCAAGGAATGGTATAAGAATGATGGTAAGCACTGTTATATAAACGGTCTTGGTGACCTTGACCGCATTTTTGCCGATATCGTAGCGGCGATAGAATCAAAAATGTAATTAATCATACGGGCGCATCTTGAGTTGTAGCCTAAACGCAAGTAAGTTGCCGCCCAGCGTGGCAACTTTTGCTATTAGAATATGTTGTTAAAACTGAATTCGACTCCTGTGTGTATGTGGGGTTGCTTCGAGGTATAGTAATGTTATTATGGCGGAATCAAATTTTATCGATTATGTGAAGATTGTGTGCCGTTCGGGTCGTGGAGGACGTGGAATGGCTCACCTGCATCGTGCAAAGTATATACCTAACGGTGGTCCCGACGGTGGCGACGGCGGTAAGGGCGGTGATATTATCCTGCGTGGGAACCGTAATTATTGGACATTGCTTCACCTGAAGTATCAGCGCCATATCTTCGCGGGAAATGGACAGAATGGCGGTATTAACAAGAGTACCGGCGCTGACGGAGAGAGTAAGATTGTTGATGTGCCATGCGGTACGGTGGCTTATAACGCCGAGACTGGAGAGTTTCTTTGCGATGTGATGGAGGACGGCCAGCTGGTCACTCTGCTTAAGGGTGGTCGAGGAGGTCTCGGTAATGTGCATTTTGCAACTCCAACCCGTCAGGCGCCGCGTTTTGCGCAACCTGGTGAACCAATGCAGGAGATGACGGTGACGCTTGAACTCAAGTTGCTTGCCGATGTGGGTCTTGTCGGTTTTCCGAATGCAGGAAAATCAACACTCCTCTCTTCGGTTTCTGCAGCAAAACCCAAGATTGCGAACTATCCGTTCACGACACTTGAACCTAATTTGGGTATTGTTTCGTACCGTGACGGCAAGTCGTTCGTTATGGCCGACATACCCGGTATCATCGAGGGTGCAAGTCAGGGCAAAGGGCTTGGTCTTAGATTCCTGCGTCATATTGAACGTAACTCTTTGTTGCTCTTTATGGTGCCTGCTGATGCTGATGATATTAAGAAAGAGTATGAGGTGTTGTTGAACGAACTTGCAACATTCAATCCTGAGATGCTTGACAAACAGCGTGTTCTTGCCATTACCAAGTGTGACCTCATTGATGAAGAACTCAAGGAAATGCTCTCGGAGAATCTTCCCGAGGATATACCGTATGTGTTTATCTCGGCGCCGACAGGTGAGGGCATTCAAGAGCTTAAGGATATTCTTTGGGCCGAGCTGAATAGCGAGGAGAACCGTTTGGCGGCGGTCAAACGTGAGGAGCTGGTGCATCGTAATTATGACCGCAGGATGCTTGCTGCGGACTTTGCTGATTGGGAGGCTGACTTCGACGATTGTGAAGAACTTGAAGAGGATGACGATTTTAACTATGATGAATTTGATTTCGACGAGGAGTAAATCAAATAAAAACACATACATAAAATTAAAGACTAATCAAAACTGTATATGGCAAAAAGAAAGCATTCATGGAATTATGAGAATGTAGGCGGTACTACGCGCGTGAGGATTGTGTCCGGTGCAGATATCGCCAATCTTGCTGAGTTGGACCTTAAGAAATGGACTGTGCTTTCATGTCCTACCAGCGGCTTGGATATTGATGAGGTGAGTTTGAAATATATTGATGCAGACAATGACGGACGCATACGTGTGAGTGACGTTGTCTCTACATCGCAGTGGCTTGTCTCTGTTGTCAACAATCCCGATTTACTGCTGAAAGGTGCCGATTGTATTGATGTGGAGTCGTTCAATCAGGAGAGTGCTGATGGAAAGAGACTCTATAACTCGGCAAGGCAGATACTTGTGAATCTGGAAAAGGAAGGAACGGTGGTATCTTTGGCCGATATAAAAGATATTTCGGCAATATTTGCCAAGACTCGTTTTAATGGTGATGGTGTAATTACTGAGCAGACTCCGGAGAATGAGGAAGATAAGACTGTTGTTGCAGCAATCATCAATGCGTTGGGTGGTGTTATGGACCGTAGCGGTGATACTGGTGTCGATGCGGGGCTTGTTGAGAAGTTCTATCAGCTCCTGTCCGAATACCTTGCCTGGAACGAGGCTGCTGTAGAAGCTCCGTTCGCTGCAGATACGGATAAGGCCATTGAAGCTTATACAGCTCTTGATGCTAAGGTGAAGGATTATTTTGTCCGTGCAAAGTTGGCTTCCTTCTCGCCCGAAAGTGCTGCTAAACTTGATGTGCAGTCTGGAGTCATTGAGGCGATAAGTGCCGATAATCTAACCGGTAAGACTGATGAGATAGCGGCTTGCCCCATTGCTCGAATAACCGGTGAGCTGGGTCTGGATGTGAATGCCGCAATCAATCCTGCGTGGGCGTCAAAGTTTAATACGCTTCTCTCTATCGTTAAACCAAAGGAAAAAGTCCTTACAGAGGAGTCATGGGCTGCTATAGGTTCTGCTTTTGCTGCATATAATGATTGGAAGACATCCAAGAAGGGTGGTGAAGTTGAAGCATTAGGTCTTGATGTGGTCAAGAAGATGCTTGCCGATGATAGAAAACAGGCTTTGCTTGACCTTATTGCACAAGATGCTGCACTCAAGGAGACGGCTGAGGGGATTGATCTTGTCCATAAGTTCATGTATGTGTATCGTGACTTCTATCGTTTGCTTTGCAATTATGTGACTTTTCAGGATTTCTATTCAAAGGATAAGAGCATAAAGGCAATTTTTCAAAGCGGACGTCTGCTTATCGACCAGCGCGAGTGTCGCTTGTGTATGAATGTTGCAGATATGGCAAAGCATAGCAGTATGGCGCCGGCAAGTGGCATGTATCTTGTGTATTGTGACTGTACTACCAAGGCTGTTGCTACAAAAAAGAGTATTGTCGCTGCAGTCACTGTGGGTGATGTCGGTGATCTTTATGTCGGCAAGAATGCAATCTATTACGACAATGGCGGACTTATGTGGGATGCGGTTATAACCAAGATAATCGACAATCCAATAAGTATCGGTCAGGCTTTTTGGTCTCCTTATCGTCGTATGGCTACTACAATTGAGAATCTTATCAACAAGAGTGCTGCTGAAAAGGATGCCGCCATGATGGCGGATGCGAATGCCAAAATTAACGCTGCGCCTATGTCTGTGCCTGCCGAAGGTGATGAGAAGGCTCCTGCACAGCCGTTCGATATAGCCAAGTTCGCCGGTATATTTGCTGCCATAGGTATGGCTGTAGGTATGATAGGGACTGCATTGACAAGTATCTTCAAAGGTGTTTTTGAACTTGACTGGTGGCAGCTTATAGCTGTTTTTGTAGGTATTTTGCTTTTGATTTCAGGTCCTGCCATGGTCATGGCGTGGATGAAGTTGCGTCGTCGCAATATTGCTCCTATGCTTAATGCTAATGGTTGGGCGATAAATGCTTCATCAAAGATAAGCATACCGTTTGGTGAGACGCTTACTGATATCGCGAAGTTTCCGAAATTGAATCTAAAAGACCCATATGCAAAAAAAGGTCTTCCTGTGTGGGCCAAATGGCTTGTTTCTCTGCTTGTTGTAGCAATTGTGGCTGTGGGATTGTGGCTTGGTAACATGCTTGCATGGGTAGGCTTCTCATCTCCGTTCTTTTCCTTTAAAAATGAGGAGCAGGTTGAAGTTGTAGAAGAGGCTCCGGTTGCAGATGAGGTATTAGCGGCTGATACCTTGAATCTTGCTGATAGTACAGCTTTGGCTGTGGAGTGATAGTTTTTCTTTTGTAATATAATGAGGCTGGCCCTAAAGTAAAATGGGTTAGCCTCTTTTGTTGAGGTTTGAATAAAAAGAGCTGTTTTTAGGCTTGCGAAGCCTCCAAAACCGCAGTTTACTTGAAGTAAATGAGGATTTTGGAGGCAAGCGTAACGACAAAAGAGCCTTTTTAGTCATCCTCAGTTTTTTTGCTTTCTTTTATATATAACAAGGTGAGAGTTTGCTGTTGTTGTCCTATATATAGTGTGCGCTATTTCTTGTGCAGTTTGAGTCGTATAGTTTATATAAAAGACCTCTTTTTTTGCCGTAAAATATAATTTAAGGATATTTAACATTTTAAATAGCTGTTTTTAGGCTGTTCTTGAGGCTGTTTTTGCTTTTTGTGTTGTTGCTTCCGCTAAAAAAAGGTCATTTCCTTTTTTATTAGAAAAATAATATTTACCTTTGCAGTCCAAAATGGACTATAGCGTTTTGCTGTGTCCTTGTGCTTAGAAATATTTAAAAACAATATATAAATAAATTAAAAATTTAACCTATGCCAACAATTCAGCAATTAGTTAGAAAGGGCAGAGAGGTAATGGTGGAGAAGAGCAAGTCGCCTGCACTTGACAGCTGTCCACAGCGTCGTGGTGTATGTGTACGTGTTTACACTACTACTCCAAAGAAACCTAACTCTGCTATGAGAAAAGTTGCTCGTGTGCGTTTGACAAACCAGAAGGAGGTAAACTCTTACATCCCAGGTGAGGGCCACAACTTGCAGGAGCACTCAATCGTTTTGGTACGCGGTGGTCGTGTTAAGGACCTTCCTGGTGTACGTTACCACATCGTTCGTGGTACACTTGATACAGCAGGTGTTGCAAACCGTACACAGCGCCGTTCAAAGTATGGTGCTAAGCGTCCAAAGGCTAAGAAGTAATTCTTAAAGCAAAAGAACCAAGCGGCAGCAAAGTGATTCCAGCTTGTAAACAACGGGATATGACTTTAACTTTTAATATATTTTTAACAAGTTTTGGTTTGTTGGAGTTATAACGGTTGAGTAAATGTCTCGGTGGAGACGTTGAAGAATTTAAGATAACAACCCACACAAAACATTAATTTTCGCAAAAGAAAATGAGAAAAGCAAAACCAAAAAAACGCGTGGTCCTTCCGGATCCCGTTTTCAACGATCAGATGGTATCTAAGTTCGTTAACCACCTGATGTACGACGGAAAGAAGAACGTATCTTACACTATTTTCTATGGTGCTCTTGAGCTCGTTGGTAACAAGATGAAGAACGAGGAGAAGACTCCACTCGAAATCTGGAAACAGGCTTTGGAGAATGTTACTCCAAAAATCGAGGTTAAGTCACGCCGTATTGGTGGTGCAACTTTCCAGGTTCCTACAGAAATCCGTGCAGACCGTAAGGAGTCAATCTCAATGAAGAACATGATTCTCTTCGCTCGCAAGCGTGGTGGTAAGTCAATGTCAGAGAAACTCTGCAACGAGATTATGGATGCTTATAACAATCAGGGTGGTGCTTACAAGCGTAAGGAGGATATGCACCGCATGGCTGAGGCTAACCGCGCATTCGCACATTTCCGTTTCTAATCCGTAACAGTTTAAGAAGATGGCAAACGAATTACAATTTACCCGTAATATCGGTATTAGTGCTCACATCGATGCTGGTAAGACTACTACATCGGAGCGTATTTTGTTCTACACCGGTCTTTCACACAAGATTGGTGAGGTACACGACGGTGCTGCTACAATGGACTGGATGGAGCAGGAGCAGGAACGTGGTATTACAATTACCTCAGCTGCTACCACAACTTTCTGGAACTGGAAGAATCAGCAGTACAAGTTCAACTTGATTGATACTCCGGGACACGTTGACTTTACCGCAGAGGTAGAGCGTTCACTCCGTGTGCTTGACGGCGCTATCGCTGCTTTCTGTGCAGTAGGTGGTGTTGAGCCTCAGTCAGAGACTGTATGGCGTCAGGCTGACAAGTATAACGTTCCACGTATCGCTTATGTGAACAAGATGGACCGTTCTGGTGCTGACTACTTCTCTGTAATGCGTCAGATGAAGGAGATCCTTGGTGCTAACCCATGTCCTGTGACAATTCCTATCGGTTCTGAGGAGAAGTTCCTCGGTGTAATCAACCTTATCACAATGAAGGCTCTCGTTTACAAGGACGGTGCTTTGGATTACACAGTAGAGGAGATTCCTGCTGAGTTGGTTGATGAGGCTAACCAGTGGAGAGAGCACCTTCTTGAGAAGGCTGCTGACTTCGATGAGGAGTTGATGATGAAGGTTCTCGAGGAGCCTGAGTCAATCACAGAGGAGGAAATCATTGCTGCTATCCGCAAGGGTACACTTGCATTGGAGATTACTCCTATGACTTGCGGTTCTTCTTTCAAGAACAAGGGTGTTCAGCCACTTCTTGACTTCGTGTGTGCTTTCTTGCCTTCTCCACTCGATACTCCTGCTATCGAGGGTGTGAATCCCAAGACAGACGAGATGGAGGCCCGTACTCCATCTGAGGATGACAAGACATCGGCTCTCGTGTTTAAGATTGCTACAAACCCATTCGTTGGTCGCTTGATCTACGTTCGTGTTTACTCAGGTAAGCTCGAGTCTGGTTCTTATATTCTTGATACACGTTCTGGCCGTAAGGAACGTATCTCTCGTATGTTCCAGATGCACTCAAATAAGCAGAACCCTGTAGAGGTCCTCGGTGCTGGTGATATCGGTGCTGTAATCGGTATGAAGGATGTCCGCACTGGCGATACACTCTGTGCAGAGGATGCTCCAATCATACTCGAGTCTATGACATTCCCCGATCCTGTGATCTCTATCGCTGTTGAGCCTAAGACTCAGAAGGATCTTGACAAGCTCGCCAACGGTCTTGCTAAGCTCGCTGAGGAGGATCCGACATTTACTGTAAGAACAGACGAGCAGTCTGGTCAGACTATCATCTCAGGTATGGGTGAGCTTCACCTTGAGATTATTATCGACCGTCTGAAGCGTGAGTTCAGTGTTGAGTGTAATCAGGGTCGTCCACAGGTTAGCTACAAGGAAGCAATCACAGGTACAGTTCAGGTTGACGAGACATACAAGAAACAGACCGGTGGTAAGGGTAAGTACGCTAAGATTCTCGTTTCTGTAGGTCCTGCTGATGAGGACTTCAAGGAGGGCAACCTTCAGTTCGTTAACGAGGTTAAGGGTGGTAACATTCCTAAGGAGTTTATTCCTTCAGTTCAGAAGGGCTTCCAGACAGCTATCAAGTCAGGTGTACTCGCTGGTTATCCAATGGAGTCTTTGAAGGTTGTTCTTCTCGACGGTGGCTATCACCCAGTCGACTCTGACCAGTTGTCATTCGAGGTTTGTGCTATCCAGGCATACAAGAATGCATGTCAGAAGGCTAACCCAGTACTTCTCGAGCCTATCATGAAGCTTGAGGTTGTTACTCCAGAGGAGAGCATGGGTGACGTGATTGCCGACCTTAACAAGCGTCGTGGTCAGGTTGAGGGCTTCGAGACAAGCCGTACAGGTGCCCGCATCGTTAAGGCGATGGTTCCGCTGTCAGAGATGTTCGGTTACGTGACATCATTGCGTACCATCACTTCAGGTCGTGCTACATCTTCAATGACTTACGATCACCACGATCAGGTAAGTGCTTCATTGACAAAGCAGATCCTTGAGGAGCTTCAGAAATAATAAATAAAAAGCCTGCCGGTTAGCGAATGACTCTTAACCGGCAGGCAATTATCAATTTTTATAAACTTTTAAAAAGACATGAGTCAGAAAATTAGAATCAAACTTAAATCTTACGACCACAACTTGGTTGACAAGTCGGCTGAGAAGATTGTAAAGACAGTGAAGGCAACAGGCGCAATCGTTAGCGGTCCTATTCCATTGCCAACACACAAGCGTATTTTTACAGTGAACCGTTCTACCTTCGTTAACAAGAAGAGCCGTGAGCAGTTCCAGCTTTCCTCTTTTAAGAGACTTATCGATATCTACAGCTCTACAGCTAAGACAGTCGATGCTCTTATGAAACTTGAGTTGCCTTCAGGTGTTGAGGTCGAGATTAAAGTGTAATTTTAATGTTATTTATCAACTTATTTAAATTAAACTGAAATGCCAGGATTATTAGGAAAAAAAATCGGAATGATGTCCGTTTTCAGTGCCGATGGCAAGAATGTTCCATGCACTGTTATCGAAGCAGGTCCTTGCGCAGTTACACAGGTGAAGACAATCGAGAAGGATGGCTATGAGGCTGTTCAG
>JAZQZM010000079.1:0-5885 GCA_045634085.1 Bacteroidaceae bacterium | reverse complement strand
GTCTTGCGGTCCTTGAGTTCGCGTATTGTTGCGTCGGAACCGATACCGACGTAAAGGTCGCCGTATGATGCGGCTTCCTTGAAGAATGCTACGTGTCCCGAATGGAGCATGTCGTAGCAGCCTGATACGAATACTTTCTTGCTCATATTCTATTTGTTTTTGTGTGGTTCGGTCAATTTGTCGCAGTAAATATTGTGTCAATGCCTTTTGTTCTTTCTGCTCTTGCTGTTTTCTCCATATGAATACCCACCGTAGTGGTACCCATATCGGTAACCATATCTGTACCCATATCGGCTGCCCTTAGTCTCTACGCCATTGATTATTACCGAGAGACTCTTGAACTTGTTATCGGTATACAGCTCTTCAAGTTCGTTCAGCATTGAACGTTCCATGAGTCCTGTGCGGACAAGGAAGAATGTGTTGGTAGCAAATTTTTCTATAATCTGCGTGTCTGCTACAATCTCAACCGGAGGGCAGTCTATGAGTATGTATGTATATTTCCTCTTAGCCTCCTCAATGATGTCGGCAAAACGGCTCGACTCCAATAACTCTGTCGGGTTTGGAGGGATTGTGCCAACCGGTATTATATGCAGGTTGGGATATATGTCGTCAATGACTATGATGTCTTTGAGATTATCAGTTCCCTTTGCAAGGTAGTTGCTCAAGCCTTTCTCGGGCGAATTCACATAGTTCGACAATGATGCGTGTCGCATGTCGCCGTCAATGAGAAGGACGTTCTCGTTCTTGATAGCAAGGCTTATGGCTGTGTTCAGAATACAGAATGTTTTTCCGCTTCCCGGGTTGAATGATGTATATATGATTACATTGCTTTGCTTTTCGCGTGTCATGAACTCAATGTTCGTTCTCAACACTCTAAACGCTTCGTTTATTATGTTTCTGCTTCCCTCTTCTACGGCTACTGTAAGTTTTTCGCGTCCCTTTTTGTTTTCTTTTCTGCTATTTGTGCGCAAGTTCTCAATCTGAGGAATTTCGCCAATGATTGGTGCCGTGAGTGATTCAAGGTCTTTGCGCCCTCTGACCTTTGTATTCGTTACTTCAATTATGATGATTATTACCAAAGGTATTGCCAAACCTATGAGGATTGCCATGCCTATTGTCCTGTTTCCTTGTGGAGCAGTTGGTTCAATGTTTCCTGTAGGTGGTATTATGATACGGGTGTTGTATGCTGTGAATGCTTGTGACAACTGGTTCTCGGCCTGTTTCTGAAGCAGGAACATGTATATCTTCTCCTTCACGCTGAGTTCTCTCTCTGCGCTGGTAAGGAATGTGGTCTGTTCGGGGCTTTTAGCAATCTCTTTCTGGGTGGAGTTTATCTCTTTTTCCAAAGCCGATTTCTGCGCTTTGAGACGGCGTATATGTGTGTCGGCGGTGGAGATGATTGCGCTGCGCATTGATGACAAGGTAATGTCGGCTTCTTTTACAGAAGGGTTGTCCTCGCTACTTTTGCTGACAAGGTTGTTCCTCTCAAGCATCAAGGTGTTGTAGGCCTCCACCTGAGAGTTGATATTGATGTCTTTTATTCCTGAATTCAGGGGTAACAGGTTGTTCTCCTTGCTCTTGTTCTTGATGCTCTTGAGGATGTACTCCGTCATTTCAATCTCGTTTTCAAGAGCACCCTTGCGTCTTGTCGCCTCTTTCTCTTTTGACATGTTGCTTGCTATGGCCTTGCTCAGGTCCGGAAGCTGGTTGTCGCTTTTGAAGGTCGAGATGTCGCTTTCAATCTTGTTTAGTTCGCTGCTGATTTTGTCGAGCCTTTTCTCAATGAAGGCTGCCGTTCCCAAAGCTGCCTTATTCTTGTCGTTTACCCAGTTTTCGTTGTACACCTGGACCAGGGTCGTCAGTATGTCGTCGGCTCTTTCTATCGACTGGTCGTTTACTGATATGTTGATGAGCTCGTTTGCTTTGGAATTCTCATTTCCGCCACTGGTGCTGAATGAAAGTTTGCCGCCAAGTCTGCCGCTTGCCGCGTCAATGCCGATATGACTTATGTATATGGTCATCGGCTGGTCAAGATGGCATCTTGTGTTTCTCTCTAGAATGATGTCGCCAAGCGGAGTGTATACAAGAGTTATAGTGTCGTTGTCAAAGTTGCCGTCTACGGTTGTGCTCCCCTCGGCATTCATGCCATTGAAACCATAAAGTCTGAACTTGCCGTCGGGGGTGATGTCCATGGTCAGTGATGCCTGTTCTTCTATGTCAATGTCGCATAGGTTTACCATGGCTGGCAGTGACTCTCCATATAATGTGTTGCTATGGAATGCACCGTCGCTACGGTATTCTGTGTAAAGCTTCAGACGGCGTGCAGTTTCCCTAATCGTTTCCGGCGCCCTGAATGTATAAATCTCATTATAGGCGTTGGTCGAGGCCTTACCGGTTCCCATATTCGCAAAATTCTCCATCTGCTCCTGGAGATTGTTCTTGTTGCCCGATTCAATATGTATAACAGAGTAGCGTGTGTATGTAGGTTGGGTTGTAAGCACCTTGTATGTGGAATAACAGGTTGTTATAAGTACGGAAATAACGAACCAATACCAGCGTGACAGGAACAAGTAAAGGATTTCACTTGGACTGTAGTTGCTGCTTAGCGGGTGTTTCTGCTTGCGTTTGTTCTTTTGTTCTGTTTTTGAATCTTTTGCGTTCATAAGCTATAGTGTATTCCGGCTTGCAGTAATCAATGTTTTGTTATTATTGTAATTGTGCAAAGATAATATTTATTTCAATAAATATGGCTCTGAAATCAAAATGATTTTATTCTGTTCTCCCTCGTTGTTGGGGCGATGTCGCTTGTTTATGCAAAACCATGGTTTTTTGTTGAAATTATTTACCGATATTGCCTTTTGTATCCTATGTTTGCTTCCTTATAAGTCCTGTCGGTTTTGGGCACCTGGTGTCAGTTGCTGTTTCTGTGCTTTGTTATGTTGCATATTTTGTTGCAGTTCGTTGTTGATTGGTGCTTATTGCAATGATGTGAATGGTTGTTGTGGGTAGTTGTAGGCGGTATTTTGCATTGAAATATGCCGAAAAACAACTTTTTTTTCAATTTTCAGTAAAAAAAAATCCAATTATGCCGTGTTATTCCAAATTTTGTTATCTTTGTGCATCATTAACCTTATTAAATGAAATAGTTATGAAAGAATTGATTGAGAAAATCCAGGAGACTTATGCTGTATTCGCAGCAGATGCAGCAGCTCAGGCAGAGAAGGGTAACAAGGCAGCAGGTACACGTGCACGCAAGGCTTCTTTGGATCTTGAGAAGGCGATGAAGGCTTTTCGTAAGGCTTCTCTTGAGGCTGCTAAGAACTAATAGCGCCTATCTGATGCAATAAATAAAAGCTACCAATGGTGGCTTTTATTTTTTTTATATATGCTTATGTCCTTGACATTTTTTGCTGTGAGTGGCTTTGCGTAGGCTTTGCATCACTTATGCGAATCTTTTGCAAACAGTGTTTGTGTGCAGAATGTGCCAAAATTACTATGTTTGCAAAAACGGAATACGCATGAAAAGAATCCTATCTTTTGTTTTGTCCATTATTTTTACTTGTATGTCGTGTGGATGTGCGGGCGGAGACCCTGCTGCTTGTGACGACATGGTGGGCGTGTGGGTGCTTAAGAAAATAATATTCCCTACCGGATACGAAGCCGACTATCCCAATGCGAGGGGGTATACACGGTGCAAGATATATGACAATGACAGTACTTTCTATTATGCAGAATTGCTTTCAGTCGATGATGAAACGATGATTCTGCCTTTGGAATGTGACCGGTATACATTCATATATGATGATGAGGATACCTTGCTGGTTGAGAACGGCCGCTTTATGAGACATTTCAGGCTTGTAAGCGATACGGTATATACTGTCTTTAATAATCTGGAGCAGGAGGTATGGGTAAAGTCGGGGCGGATGAGTGAAGGGCGGAAGAGTGAGATAAGGAGTGCTGTCAGGAATAATATCGGTTCGGGAGAGGAAGATTCCAGTAATTTCGTCTTTTCCATAAGCGAAAAGAAACTTATGCGAATGAACAGGAATATGTTCTTTTTGTCGTTGTCGCTGGTATGTATGACCTTGGTACTTGTGGTATACGTCAGTCGGGTGATTAAAAAGTCAAAGCGTATAAGGCAGGAACTTGAACATATTGAGGAACTTAACCGTTTGAGGCCACAACCTGTTGTCCAGGCCATGAGGCGGGTCGAAAGTGATTTTTTCTCTTCGGAATATTATTTGGCCTTCCGAACGCGTCTTGAGAAAGGCGAAGCCTTGAAGGATACAGAACTTGATGAATTGGAACAACAAATCAAACCTGTATATCCCGATTTTGCAAACCGTTTGTATAAACTCTATAATATGTCGAGACATGAATATCATGTCTGCCTGTTGCTTAAGGTGAATATACCTCCTGCTTTGATAGCCAGTGCTTTGTGTAGGGAGGTGAGCAGTATAAGCAGCACAAGAAGCAGGCTATATGGCAAAGTGTTTGGCAAGAAAGGCGGCTCCAAGGAGTGGGACGCGTTTATAGGTACATTGTAATAGCTTTTTGTGGTTGGGATCAATGGTCGTTGTTCTTGATGGTTTCTTATTGTCTTATGATATGAATAGAGTGTTTTCTTTACGTTTGTCGTTATTTTTGTTAATCATCTTCTTTTGCGGGCAGACTGTTGCGCAGGAGGGAGTGCGCCATGTCTCGGATGAGGAACTGAAAGGTGTCTGGGTGTATACGTCATACAGTATTGGCGGAAAAGTTTTTGACAATGATTTTCTGTCAATAAAGATATATGGCGATGATGGTGAGTACTGCTGCGCGAGGGCTCAGAAACTCAACTGTGGTACATACAGGATACTTCCTGTGGATTATGGGACTTATGTATATCGCAACGGTGAGTATACCGAGTGCGGGAGGAAAGGAAATCTGAATTTGGTTTCAGAAACCAGTTTTAATGGTATGTATATAGGACGTAGGGAGTGCTGGGAAAAGGTTGTGGATTTTCCGGCAGAACTGAGGCGATATATAGTAGAGGAGTGCAGGAAGGCGGTTTTAGGCGATGCGCAGATGTATCAGGAAATGATGGAGAAATATTGGATAAACAGATAAACTCCAGTGCTTAAGGATGCTTTGTGTATAGTGATAACCTGGTCGGGTTAAGAAGTGGTTTAAGCGGTTTTTAATATCTATGAAAAATTAGGTCGCAATCAGGCTCTGTATCTTGTGACTGTATAGAATATTGTTGAGGCTGACCCAAAAGTAAAATGGGTTAGCCTCTCTTGTTGAGGTTTGAATAAAAAGAACTGTTTTTAGGCTTGCGAAGCCTCCAAAACCGCAGTTTACTTGAAGTAAATGAGGATTTTGGAGGCAAGCGTAACGACAAAAGAGCCTTTTTAGTCACCCTCATGATTTTTATCCAATTCTGTGGGCTTTCAAGTGTTTGTTGGACTTCCCGTATGCGTTTGCAAACTAAAAGCGAAGGTGAAAAGCGGGTTTTATTCACCCGTTAGCATTTCCTTTGCATGGAATTAATCCTGCTTCTTGTTGAAAAACTAGGGGTGCGATAGAAAAGGATTTACGACAAAACAACATCAGTATGAGAAAGTCCCTGTTTGATAGAAACCTTATGAAATCCCTAATTTGTAGTCTGCTTCTGTTGGCTTGTCTTATGAATGCAGATGTATGTTCCGCACAGAACGACTATACAGTCGTAAAAGGATGCCTGGTCTCGTCCTATGATTCAATCCCTTTAAGAATGGGCAGTGTGGAAATGCTGAAAGGCAATGGAACACATATAAGCGACAGCAAATGTTTCGATGACGGTAGCTTTGTCATAGTGACTTCGGTGCCAAAAGGAGAGTACATATTTCGTTTCAAAGCCCAAG
>JAZQZM010000078.1:0-14508 GCA_045634085.1 Bacteroidaceae bacterium | reverse complement strand
CCCCAATTATTGCTGAATGAAATTGATGTAGAGAGTTGGTTGACCATTGGTGTCTCGGCAAACAGTTCAACGAATAGAGCAGCAACGGCAAGTGATGTAGCTACAAGCCCTACGGCTTCTATAATAAAGTTAAGGCGCAGCCTCAATGTCGATGCACCAAAGACCTTGTATGTGTTTATTGCCTTTATGCGCACGGGAATGAGTGCAAAAAAGAAATTCACAAAGTTTATCATTGCAATTAGAATTATAAGCACAGCTATTGCAATGAAGGTATATGTAGTCAATCTGTTGCCCACCTCGTGATAAGCACTGCTGACATCACTCGAGAAATAGAGTTCAGTCAACGGATTAAGGCGCGGAGTAGCCATTTTAATGTATTGCTCTACGGTTTCTTCATCAGCATACAATTCGTGCTCTACATTGAGTAGACGAAGCAAAGCCTCTTTCATCTTCTCAACAACGGCATCGGATGATGCACCGTCTGCGAGCTGTATGTAATAAGGGTTGTTCCAATTGTTGGGGTTCTCATTCTCCTGAGCAACAGACATACCACCCCAACCGTCTGTTCCGTCAAGAATACTTGGTGAAGGTGTGTCCTTGCATATTGCGACTACTGTAGCAGTTGCATTCTCCTCATTCGCATCGCGGCCGTAGCACAATACATCACCTACAGAGAGATTGAACCTTTTTGCAGCAGACTCTTTAAGAACCAACGAATAGTGGTCTATCACATTTTCGAGCGAGCCCTCGATAACCTCAATGCCAAGAATCTCCAGTCCCTCATGCTCTGTCTCACACAGGTTCAACTCGATATTGTCTATGCGGTCGTCTAACTTTCTCGAATAAACGGAGTTTATATTGAAATGTCCGGTAGGTGTTATTGTGGCACTCTTTTCAATCTCGGGAATATCCTTGCATAGATCGTCGGGCAACTGACGAGCCCATGTGATATCCCAATACCCCTCCTCGGCAAAATTGGGATGTTCGAGACGGTAGATGTTAGCGGCATTGGGGATGCCTTTATTATATGACAGGTCATAGTTTACCTGCACCATTATCAGATACACCGCTGCAAAGGCAACAGCCATTCCAAGAATGTTGAGTACCGACGATGTGGTGTAACGTTTCAGCAATGTTATGAAATTTTTTATATACATGGTTATTGTTTTTTGATTCATTGTTTTGCTTCCATTATTTCAAAATCAGTTCTTCGTTGTCGCCAAAATTGTCATAGGAAGAGGTTATCACCTTTTCACCCGGTGCAAGACCCTCAAGTACCTCATAGAATCTTGGATTCTGGCGGCCTATGCGAATCTCGCGGCGGTAGGCCTTTTCGCCCGTAGCATCGACAACATATATCCAGCGGCCACCTGTCTTCTGGAAGAACGCGCCACGCGGGATATACACCGCCTCAACAGGCTGTCCTAGCTGCAGATTGAGGTTGTAAGTCTGTCCCGAACGGATATTGTCGGGTAACTCACCGTTGAAAACCAAATCGACCCTGAACTTTCCCTCACGTACCTCGGGGTAGACTTTGCGTAGCGACATGTCGAAACTGTTGTCCTGACGCACAAACGAAGCTGTGAGACCAGTCACCACACGGTCGATATAATGTTCATCGACCATTGCTGTTACCTTATATGCCGAAAGATCGTTTATCTGACCAATGGCACTTCCCTGAGAAAGTGTCTGGCCAAGCACTACATTAAGCATGCCTACCTCGCCGTCAATGGGAGCCTTTACCTTGAGGTTGCCCACTCGTTCACGTATAAGCTGCATATTGAGCTGCATTGAACGTAGATTCTCATCAAGCTGAGCCACCTGAACGGTGCGATAGAGTGAATCCTGTTTCTGACGTTCGGCAACAAGTGACCGCCTTGCTACGGCAAGTTCATAATCTTCCTTAGACTGCAAGTAGACCTCACGCGAAATGAGTTCACTCTCATAAAGTTCACGGTTCTGCTCGTAAGAACGCTGTTTACGGGTGACGTCAAGGTCGAGCTGAAGCATCTCCTGACGCAGTGAAAGACGTTCCTGCTCCATTGAGATGAGAGTGTTGCGCAGAATGTTCTGCTTCTCGGCCAAATCGGCCTCGGACTGCAGAATCTGCATAGAGAGCTGCTTGTTTGTCATCTCAAGAATCACATCGCCAGCCTTTACGCTTGTTCCCTCCTCGGCAACAATGCGTTCCACAACACCACTCTCCAATGGCGAAAGCTGCATAGTGGTCATTGGCTGGACCGTACCGCTGAGACTTGCATAATCATTGAACTCTCCCTCCTCGACATTCGAAACCGTTATTGTAGCTGTATTGACACGCAAGGTAGAAGTGTTCTCCCTGACAAGAATCCACACTACAAGCACTGCCAATAGAGCACAAAAGAGATAAGGAATACTTTTCTTGCTGAACACTGCACGCCAACCGGTTTTCTTTTCTAATTTAATATCCATAATTTATTGTATTTATCTTCAACTTTTCATAATTAACCTTTGACAAAGCCTACGACCAACTGCTGTCGGCATTGTCTAAACTTCGTTTCACTTTTCAGTTTTCCGCTTCAACAAACGGAATGCCGCTATAATAATCGACCATACGTTTCTCAATCATATACTGCAATCTTGAACGCAGACAATCAGACTTTGCCTGCAGTAACGTTGTTGCTGCACTCTGCAGGTCAATTGCCGTAGAAAGTCCCTTCTCAAATTTTGCGGCAATACCATCGTATGCCAATTGTGAAGCCTCGACTTTCTTGACAGCCTGGTTATAGAGCTTTACATAACTGTCCATACGACGGCAAGCCTGCACAACCTCACTCTCCACGGCGTTGCGCGTAGCTGTCAGTTCCAGTTCGGCATTGCGCAAAGCGTTGCGTGAAGAACGCACCGTGGCCTTGCTGCTGAGATTGGAAAAAATGGGTATTGACATGGATAGTGCGACATACTCACCCAAATTATTTCTGAATTGGGACGAGAAAGAGGGATATGCAGCCTTGTTATCGAAATTGGTATAATAACTCGTATTGATTCCTGCCGAAAGACTTATGGTAGGAAACCACGCTGCCTTTGCACGTGCATAATGTAACTTGTACTCCTTTACTGCAAGTTCCGAAGAGACAACCCGGGCATTACCGGCAAGGGCATACTCAATGATATCGTTGACCGGGACGTATTCCTGAACCGGAATGATGTCGCCAACTTCGGTAACTTCAATGGCTGTGTTCTGCGGAAGATTCATAACCTCGCGCAATCTTATCCATGCCATGGCAAGATTGTTCTGCTGCTCAATGAGCAGATAGTCGTAGTTCGCCTCTTGGGATGCAACCTCGGCAACCTCGGCAGTACTCTTCAACCCCAGCTCATTCAGTTTACGGGCTTGCAGCAATGTCTTGCGTGCTACAGACAAATGCTCCTCAGCAATCCTTACAGCACCTTTATAATACAACACATCGCAGTATGCACTCATCACCTCCATGGCTACCTTGTCGCGCGATATCTGCAAATCGGTATAACCACGGTCGCGAGCTACCTTTGCCGCACGGATAGCATTTACATAACGCAAACCTGCAAACAACGGCATTGATGCCGACAAACCATAAGAATTGCCAAAAGTGGAGACTGTTGTATAATTGTTCGTCTCGGGGTCTATTGAACGGCCAAAATTCGTTGAAGCGGAAACACTGGCCGACACAGAGGGGAACAACGATGCTATAGACTGTTCATAATTCATTCTGGCATTATCAAGCACATTCTCCTGTTTGCCTACCGACACTGAATGTTCAACCGCATAAGACATACACTCATCCATTGTCATTTTCTGCGCAGTTGCAACCATAAACGATATACAAACTGCTGTAATTGTCATTAATATCCTTTTCATACTTTGGTAACTTTCTACAATATCATATACCAAAAGCGTGCCAAAGTATAAAACATATTAAAATTCAACACTTTATAAAAAACACATCTGTTTAAAAATGTCAATTTTTTAGACAGCAGATGTAAAAAGTTTAGACATGGACGATATTATTGGTCAATCATATTAAAGGAGAGATAGCTGTAAACAAAAAAAGACGGTTACCATAACAGCAACCGTCTCTCCTGAGTCATATGTAATGAAATACCCTCACTTATTTTAGTCTTCACAAAATTACCCTCAGGCTTTTTTACGCGTATCATCTGGATAAACAACCTTTCTTCATCAAAACTTGATTCTGGCGAGTGTATTTTCTGTCCGTAAAAGAAAGAACCTCCCATTGTAAATATCAACGAATCATTCCTTTCTCCAACCCACACTGCAAAACAATGCGTGTATTCTCGCAGAGTTTTTATATCTTCGCGCATTGACATATAAAAAAGCACAATGGTACTCAATTATATTTGGATTGCATTCTTTCTTCTGGCGTTCGTCATTGCGCTGGGGAAACTGATTTTCTGCGGTGACACGACAGTGTTCCCGGCAATAATGGACTCTACCTTTGCACAGGCAAAGAACGCGTTCGAGATTTCCCTGGGACTTACTGGTGTGCTGTCGCTATGGATGGGTATAATGAAGATTGGCGAGAAGGGTGGCCTTGTAGCCGGACTTGCCAGGCTGCTGAGCCCTGTGCTGTGCAGGATATTCCCGGACATTCCCAAGGGGCACCCAGCCATGGGAACAATGTTCATGAACTTCTCGGCAAACATGTTGGGACTTGACAATGCGGCTACCCCCATGGGGCTGAAGGCGATGCAGGAACTGCAGGAACTGAACCCCAAGAAGGACACGGCAAGCAACCCCATGATAATGTTTCTGGTGCTTAACACATCGGGCATAACACTCATACCCATCACCGTGCTGCTTTACCGCGCACAGATGGGTGCTGCAAACCCCACCGATGTGTTCATACCGATACTGCTGGCGACAACAGTGTCGACACTCGCGGGACTACTTGTGACAAGCATATACCAGCGCATTAACCTCTTCAACGGCACAATGCTGCTGTTCCTGCTTGCCGTGTGCACACTCGTTGCCGGCGGAACATGGGGGATGATGCAGCTCTCACAGGTACATATCGAGATTCTCTCTACCACCCTTGCAAACGTGATACTCTTCTCGGTAATAATACTATTCATAGTTGCCGGCATGCGTGCAAGGATAAATGTATACGAGGCATTCATCGAGGGTGCAAAAGAGGGATTCGGCACGGCTGTGCGCATTATTCCCTACCTCATTGCAATACTTGTCGCAATAGGTGTGTTCCGTGCATCAGGCGGCATGGATGTGATTATGGACGGCATAGCATGGTGTGCCGATGCTGTAGGACTAAGGAATGATTTCGTGGGGGCACTGCCCACTGCAATAATGAAACCGCTGAGCGGCAGCGGTGCACGAGGAATGATGATTGATGCGATGAACACATACGGTGCCGACTCGTTTGCCGGCCGCCTGTCATGCCTGTTCCAGGGTGCTACCGACACGACATTCTACATACTTGCCGTATACTTTGGCAGCGTAGGAATAAAGAAGACCCGCCATGCCGTAGCATGTGGCCTAATAGCCGACCTTGCCGGCATAATTGCAGCAATTATACTTGCATATATTTTCTTTGGATAAACAACTTTTACAGTCATGATAAGCTACCAGACCGAGGGCGTGAAGATGCCCGCAATAAAGAGACGTGAGACAACAGCATGGATTAAAGCCGTTGCGGCAGAGTATGGCAAGAAGGTGGGCGACATTGCCTACATCTTCTGCGATGATGAGAAGATTCTCGAGGTGAACCGTGAATATCTGCAGCACGACTACTACACCGACATTATCACATTCGACTACTGCGAGGATGATATAATCAGCGGCGACCTTTTCATCTCACTCGACACCGTGCACAGCAACAGCGAACTTGTTGGCGCCACATATGAGCAGGAGCTGCACCGCGTGATAATACACGGCATACTGCACCTGTGCGGTATAAACGACAAGGGTGAGGGTGAACGTGAGATTATGGAAGCCTGCGAAAACAAGGCTCTGGCAATGAGAATATAAGCAAAAACCGGCTTACAAGAAATTTCTCACAACTGTCCATATCAACATAAACACAAAAAATGTCATAACGACATATTGATTACCGACAATCTTCAATAATTTGTCGGCAAGGCGGCTTTTTGACACTAATGAATATGTGAACAACAATATATATGGTAAAGCTATCACCAGGAACGGATTATATGAGAATGCCTTCTTAAAATCGCCATGCAAAGCAGCATGCAATGCCCTTTGCCCACCACACAAAGCACAATCTATTCCAAAAATCAATTTTGAAGGACACTGCAGCATTAAAAAAGAATTTTCCTCGGGAGAAAGGATATAGTAGTACAGTATAACTGCCATTATTACTACAAAAATAATCCAGACACTCTTTTTCATCTTCGTACGTACAGGTTCATCAGAGTTTCAATCCATCGAGCATATCCACAAACAGCTGCATACCCTCACGTATCTCACTTATAAGGACATACTCGTTTGCTGTGTGTGAACGCGCTGTATCGCCAGGACCTATCTTTAGCGTGGGTACATCAATAAGAGCCTGATTCGAGAGGGTTGGAGAACCGTAAGGCCTGCGTCCGAGTTCCATAGCACGCTTTACAAGCGGATGCTCCAATGAAATTGAAGATGAGTTGAGACGTGTTGAACGCGCATTGACCTCACTTTTAACACTGCTCTTTATTATATCGAGAAGTTCGCGGTTCGAGTAGCACTCGTTGCTGCGCACATCAACCACATAACTGCAGTTGTCAGGGATTACATTGTGCTGTGTACCGGCATTTATCTGGGTCACGGTCATCTTAACATCGCCGAAAAGCTGCGATCTCTTCGGAAGCTTGTGGTTACGGAACCACTCGATGTCGTTCATGGCATTGTATATGGCATTGACACCCTCGTTGCGCGCGGCATGCCCCGAAACACCTTTTGCCACACAGTCGAGCACCATGAGCCCCTTCTCGGCAACAGCAGGATGCATGCTTGTGGGTTCACCTATTATTGCACAGCTGATTGGAGGCAGATGCTTCATTAGGGACTCTATTCCGTTCTTGCCCGAAACCTCCTCCTCGGCCGAAGCCACAAAGATTGTATTATAACTCTGCTTGCTCTGGCATATCTTGTAGAATACCTGCAACAGTGTCACAAGCGATGCGCCGTCGTCATTGCTGCCAAGGCCGTAGATTCTGTCACCCTCCACTATGGGTGTGAATGGATGCTTGCTCCAGCCGCTGACGGGCTTTACTGTGTCGATATGTGCATCGAGCATAAGTGTTGGACGTGAAGCATCGAACCCGGGAGCCACACACCATAGGTTGTTTAGATGACGGTGTATCTCGCACTGCACCGGAGCACCACGTTCAATAAAAAGCTGCAGTTTGTCGGTTGCATCACCCTCCTCACGGCTGAGTGAAGGGACACTTATCAACACTTTCAACAGCTCGACAGCCTGATTTATATTCGATTCACTTATGTTCATACAAAAATACAATCTTTATATCGCCTGCAAAGGTACAACATCAACAGCCCATTTTCAAAGCCAAACGGTTACATTTTATCAACAGCGGGGAATGAGAATACCCATAAACGACCTTTACGCGCGCGCAGACTTGCTTATTTCTGAATATCGTTGTATCTTCGCGCAGAATTTCAAAAAGATATATAAGACAGATGATTACAGCCGACCAACTCAAGGATATAAAGGAGCGCACCGAGGCGCTGAGACAGTACCTAGCCATTGACGAGAAGATTATTCAGGTAGAGGAGGAGCAGCTTCGCACTCAGGCTCCAGGATTCTGGGACAACGCCAAGGAGGCAGAGGCTCAGATGAAGAAAGTAAAGGCTCTTCAGGGCTGGATTGACGGCTACAAGGAGGTGAAGAACCGTACCGAGGAGGCCGAGATGGCTATGGAACTCTACCGTGAGGAGATGGTTGAGGAGCATGAGGTGGACGACGCATATGCACGCGCACTCACTGCTGTAGAGGAGCTTGAGCTCAAGAACATGCTCCGCGGCGAGGCCGATGACATGGACTGCGTACTCAAGATTAACTCAGGTGCCGGCGGTACCGAGGCTCAGGACTGGGCAAGCATGCTCATGCGTATGTACATGCGCTGGGCCGAGGCCAACGGATACAAGGTTACCCTTGCCAACCGTCAGCAGGCCGAGGATGCAGGTATAAAGACAGTTACACTGGAGCTCAAGGGTCCATACGGATACGGTTACCGCAAGGGCGAGAACGGCGTTCACCGCCTTGTACGTGTGAGCCCGTACAACGCACAGGGCAAGCGAATGACATCGTTCAGCTCGGTGTTCGTTACTCCGCTTGTCGATGACAGCATTGAGGTTGTTGTTGAGCCTGCACGCATATCATGGGATACTTTCCGAAGCGGCGGTGCCGGTGGACAGAACGTGAACAAGGTGGAGTCGGGTGTACGTCTGCGCTATCAGTATAAGGACCCGTACACTGGTGCCGAGGAAGAGATTCTCATCGAGAATACCGAGACCCGCGACCAGCCCAAGAACAAGGAGAATGCGATGCGTCAGTTGCGTTCAATCCTCTACAACAAGGAGATGCAGCACCGCATGGAAGAGCAGGCAAAGGTAGAGGCCGGAAAGAAGAAAATCGAATGGGGCTCACAGATACGAAGCTATGTATTCGATGACCGCCGCGTGAAGGACCACCGTACAAATTACCAGACATCGGATGTAGGCGGTGTAATGGACGGCAAGATTGACGGTTTCATCAAAGCGTTCCTCATGGAGTTCTCCGATGAGGCCAAGTAAACCTGCATATGGCTGTTGAGATTGAGAGGAAATTCCTTGTTGCCGACGAGAGCTACAAGAGCATGGCGTTCCACAGCGACCGCATTGCACAGGGCTACCTGTGCCGCGAGGGCGGCAACTCGGCCCGCGTGAGGGTACGTGGTGACAAGGGCTACATAACAATAAAAGGACCATCGCCTGACGGTGGACTTAGCCGTTTTGAGTGGGAAAAGGAGATTCCCGCAAGCGAAGCTTGGGAACTTATAAGACTGTGCCACGGAGGTATAATTGACAAGACACGTTACCTTGTAAAATGTGGGAACCACACATTTGAGGTAGATGAGTTCTACGGGGAGAACGAAGGACTTGTTGTTGCCGAGGTTGAGCTTGAAAGCACCGATGAGGAGTTTGAACGCCCGGCATTCCTTGGAAAAGAGGTTACCGGCGACGGACGATATTACAATTCAAGCCTTACAAGAATGCCGTATAAATATTGGTAGTGACCTGTAGGCAAAAATATATGTGGATAGCCCAAAAACAAACGGGTTATCCACTTTTTTATTGGGTTGGATAAAAAGGATTCTGCAGTTTTTACTCTTAACCTTTAATTGTATATTTTTCAACAATTGTTCTATCTTGTCCTTTTAAAAGGACGAAAAAAAACCGGCACTGTGTGAGCAACAGTCATTGTTAGCCAAAAGAACATGAATGAAAGACCAAAACACCTTTTTAATTATTCTTTTTTAGTTTCTTGTCCAAGAATGGCCTCAAAGCATAGATACATACCACATTGGCAAAGACCACTCCTGCCACGTTGAATAGAAAATCAATAATATCGGCCGAACGGTAATTGGTAATCCAACCCTGCATATACTCCATGGCGCCACTGAACAGCACAGGTAGAAGGAATGACATGACAAGCATGTGCAGGTACCTTAGCCTGCTGTGCGACCTGTAGTATTCAAACCACATGACCGCACTCAGTACTGCATACATGATAAAATGTGCAACTTTATCCATATTGGCAAACAGTCTTATAGCATCATTGCCCGATGGCTTGAAAAGACTCAGGTAAAGTATCACACACAACAGCAACAGCGACAGGGGGTAGTTGAGAAATCTTTTCAGGAAACTCTTCATAACCAAGCGGGATTATTATTATATATTTGCAATGGTACAAATATAAACGATATAAAAATATTCTTGTTCCATTATTACATCGTTTAGGATAAATTAGAGATTATTATAAAATGAAAGAGTACTTCTATTTTACCAAAAGCCAGCGACGCGGAATAATTCTTTTTATTGCGTGCATTGCTGCTGCTATTGTAATAAAGTGGATTCTGTAGCAGCAAAAAAAACTGTTTTAATTTTCAAAAAAGCACCCCGTATACTATTTTTGCAATATGAACGGAGATTTCAACATACGCGGAAAAAATAGCGACAAGGAGTTTGAGAATGCTCTCAGGCCTCTCTCCTTCCCCGACTTCAACGGACAGGAGAAGATTGTGAGCAACCTCAAGATTTTTGTGCAGGCAGCAAAGATGCGTGGCGAGTCACTCGACCATGTGCTTCTCCATGGCCCCCCGGGACTGGGAAAGACAACACTGAGCAACATCATCGCCAATGAACTGGGCGTAGGTTTCAAGGTAACATCGGGTCCTGTGCTCGACAAGCCTGGCGACCTTGCCGGAATACTCACGTCGCTAGAACCGAACGACGTGCTGTTCATTGACGAGATTCACCGTCTTTCGCCCATCGTCGAGGAGTATCTGTACTCGGCTATGGAGGACTACCGTATTGACATCCTCATTGACAAGGGTCCGTCGGCACGTTCCATACAGATTGACCTGAGCCCATTCACACTCATCGGTGCCACTACACGAAGTGGACTTCTCACAGCGCCGTTGCGTGCACGTTTCGGCATAAACATGCACCTCGAATATTATGACAGCAAGACACTGGCCGGCATCATAAGCCGTTCGGCACAGATTCTTGGCGTAACATTCGACGAGGAGGCAACATACGAGATAGCACGACGCAGCCGTGGTACTCCACGTATTGCGAACGCACTGTTGCGCCGTGTACGTGACTTTGCACAGGTCATGGGCAACGGACACATAACCAACGCTATTGCAAAGATGGCTCTTGAAGCACTCAATATCGACAAGTACGGACTCGATGAGATTGACAACAAGATTCTGTGCACAATAATTGACAAGTTCAAGGGTGGTCCTGTTGGTATCGGTACAATTGCTACGGCACTGAGTGAAGATACCGGAACCATTGAGGAGGTATATGAGCCTTACCTCATAAAGGAGGGATTCATAAAACGCACACCACGCGGACGCGAGGTGACCGACCTGGCATACAAGCATCTGGGACGCAGCCGCTATGGCAACGGCGAGCAGGGAACACTGTTTTAAACGGATATAGAAATTGTAAACCGTTAATAAAACCGGGAATTAATAAAAAGATAAAATACAAGGCTTGCGAAACTCTAAAAACCGCAGTTTACTTAGCGTAAATGAGGATTTTTAGAGTTTTGTATAACGCAGTAGTTTGCTTTTTATTAATTTCCCATAATTGTAAAATATGACTTATGGGCAAACTACAATCCTTAGCAAAGGACACTGCTATATATGGACTAAGCAGTATCGTAGGACGTTTTCTCAACTATCTGCTTGTGCCTCTGTACACGGCAAAAATGGACGTTGAAAGCGGAAACTATGGTATTGTAACCAATGTATATGCATGGACAGCAATACTGCTTGTGCTGCTCACTTTTGGTTTTGAAACTACTTTCTTCCGTTTCGCCAGCAAGGAGAATGCCGATATAAAGCGGGTGTTTTCAATGTCAATGCAGGTGATTGGCACGTTGTGCGGAGTGTTCCTGCTGCTGGTGTTCATGTTTATGCCAGGAATTTCAGAGAGTCTGGGCTATGCCGGCAACCCTGAATTCATTGGAATGATGGCTGTGGTTGTCGCGCTTGATGCACTGCAGGCAATACCGTTCGGACTGCTCAGGTTCCAAAAACGCCCGATGAAGTTCGCTGCACTTAAACTGCTGTTCATCGGTGTGAACATTACAATGAACCTTGCAGCATTCGTACTGTTGCCATACCTTGCCAATACTTATCCTGGCACATTCGGAGAATATTACGACCCACACAACCAGGCGTTCTATGTATTCTTCATCAACCTTTTATGCACATCGTTCATAACACTGTTCTTTATACCGGAACTGAGGATGTTCCGCTTTACAGCCGACATTGGCCTACTGAAGAGCATGCTCAAATACTCATGGCCTCTGCTTATTCTTGGTATTGCAGGAATCCTGAACCTGAATGCTGACAAGATAATATACACCTGGCTCGTACCCGGAAATGAGGGTATAAAAGAGTTGGGAATATACGGCGCATCGGTAAAGATTGCTGCCATCATGGCTATGCTTATGCAGGCGTTCCGCTATGCATACGAGCCGTTCGTCTTCGGCAACAGCAAGGAGAAGGACAGCAAGGAACTGTATGCTAACGCCATGAAATACTTTATAGTAATGGCAATGCTGGCATTCCTTGTGGTAGTGTTCTACATGGATGTGATACGCTACATAATAAGCCCTGCATATTGGGACGGACTCAAGGTTGTGCCGATAGTTATGGCAGCAGAGATTTTTATGGGTGTCTACTTCAACCTCTCGTTCTGGTACAAACTGAACGATGAGACATACTGGGGTGCAATATTCTCATTCATCGGATGCGCTGTACTATTTGCCATGAACATCCTGCTTGTACCCAAGTATGGATACATAGCCTGTGCATGGGCTTCGTTCAGCGGATATCTTGTCGCAATGCTTCTGTCGTACTTCATTGGACAGAAGAGGAACGCCATAAAATATGATATAAAGAGCATTCTAATATACACCCTACTGTTTGCGGCTATATATGGCATTTCGCTTGTTCTCCCGTTTGAGAACAGCATTGTAAAGATGGCTATAAACACCATACTGCTTGCGCTTTTTGCCGCATATTTCATCAAAAAGGACCTGCCACTTAAAAGCCTGCCTGTAATTGGCAAGTTCTTCAGATAACGGAAAGCTGTAAGTCATACATCAAATAATTCCCTATTACAGTTAGGAAAAACCCTTGACTGAAATAGGGATATTCTTTTTGTATATAACCGCAATACCCGATATATTTGCAACAGAATAAACACCTAAACACTTTGAGACTATGAAAAATTTAAAGAAAATAATGCTCATCTCTTTAGCAGCATTCATGATGGCGGTTATACCTCAATCGGTAATGTCACAAGCCAAAAAGCCACAGATTAAAATTGAAAAACACGACAGACACCATCCGATGAAACCTGTAATGGCACGTGCCATGAGTGGCAGTGATTTTTCAATGATGTTCAAGATTGTTAAGAATGCTTCATTCGACAAAGACAGGATTGATATAATACGTGTAGCATGCATCGGCAGCAACCTAAGCAGCAATCAGTGCGCTAAACTGCTGTCACTGCTCTCATTTGACAACAACAAGCTTGAGGCTCTCGAGGTGATGGCACCAAGGATTGTAGATAATGATTACAATGACAAGATTCTCAAACATTTCTCATTCTCGGCAAACAGGGAAAAAGCTGCCAGAATTCTAAGGAAACATTAAGAATAGCAATAATATAGATGTTGACCCAAATATTATTTGTCATGCTGAGCAAAGCGAAACATCTCTCTTTAACGCGGTTTTGAGATCCTTCACATTCGTTCAGGATGACAAGTTCGCGAAAAAAACACGTTGCGGGTCAACTGCTATATTATTTCCTTAAGAATAAAAAAGATATGCCAGGAATATTCCTGGCATATCTTTTTTTACTATCAATTATAACATACATATCACAGCACATGTATTGAAAGAGCACGTTGCAGACCTTTGACGTCAACCTTGCGGCTGAACTCCTTAATAATAGGTTCTGCCATACCTTTAATCCATATCTTCATCTCGCAGTCATCATCAAAACTGCCTGCAGTCTCAACACAATACCTGTCTATTGAACGATACGGAATTGTCATATATTCACGCTTACTGCCCGAAATACCCTGAACATCGAGAAGAATAAGGCGCTTGTTTGTGAATATCCACTTGTCGCGGAATATGGCAAATGCAGACTCAATTTCTTCACCCGGAATAATAATCGGCTCAAACTCTTTTGCAATTTCCTCAATATTTACCTCAGAGGCATTGCCCATAAGCTTATCAAATAGTGACATTGAAAAAAGATTTAAATGTGTAATTCATATTATTGTCTTTGCAAATATATGAATGTTGCTATTTTTTTACAAGAAAAAAGAGAATTATACAGTTGACCAGGTCTATTTGTCATTTTCCTTAAATGTTATTTTTATAAGAATTCACTTTTTTCTATAGGGGCATTCTTCTAGAAAATGTGCTATATTTTACTATGGGGCTTTTGGGTCAGCCTCATGAAAATATTTTATTAGAAAACACCAGTTTTTTGTGTCAGCATCACTAAAACAGTAAATAAAATTTAGACTATATCATAGACAGGTACATTCTAAGTTTTATTGGCTCAACTCTAAAAGTTGAGGGGTAAAAATAATTGTTTTATATTTGCTGTCAAGAAATTTTACGACTATGAAACTTGACGGCTACTCATTACTTCTTCCCGAAGGCACACTAAATTATTTTGATGTTATAAACGTTGTA